>CALCCV010000288.1 GCA_937900305.1 uncultured Pseudobdellovibrionaceae bacterium
CCAATCCGCCGATGCATATCATCTTCCTTTCGAGGATCGGTCTTTCGACGTTTTGACCGCGATGGATTTTTTAGAACACGTGGAACGACCAGGAGATGTCATCCTTGAATTTGCTCGCGTTTTGAAACCGGGTGGCCTCTTTATTTTCCACACCTTCAATCGCAATCCCTTAGCCTACCTGATGGTGATAAAAATGGTGGAATGGATTGTTAAAAACACCCCCAAAAATATGCACGTTCTTCACCTCTTCATTAAACCTCGCGAGTTGAGAAATTTCTGCACACTTGCGGGAATGCAGTCGCGGGAGATGATTGGCATTCGTCCGCTGTTTCACACGATTCCACTTAAAAATTTTTTTTCCGGCGTCGTTCCTAAATCTCTGCGTTTTGGTCTGACCAAAAGTTTGTTGCTCTCCTACATGGGATACGCCATTAAACGTTGAACTTGGATCACTTTGGTGTTGCTGCACAGTGATTGGACGGACAAGGCTCTGAAAAACTAAGAGCTATATCTTCAACACCAAAGTGTTCCAGTTTTTGCGTTACTCGAAATGGCCGGTGATACAGCTCAATTGCGTTCCAACAAGTCTTTGTAGTTTTCGATTCAACTCTTGATTGATGTTGCTCAACTCCAAGATCACGCGCTGGTTGGTTTCGTCCATGATCAACGAGTAATTTTGAGCCATCTTATTCAGAATTTCGTCGCGATCGCTTTGGTAGGCGGCTGTGCGCTGCGCTTCTTCAAGGTTGTAGTAGCAAAGCGCTTTGTCCTTAGTCGCTGCTTGACTGAGTGACGCTGTGGCCAGAAGCGAAGCTGCCATAGCGAAGGATTTTAAAGTTATCAAAGGGAACTCCTTTTCATTTGGGGTTGTTGAGGTGAGGTAGATCGGGTTGAGCTGAAGATACAGAATTGGCGTCTTAGTTTCTAGACGATTTTATTAAATTATCCGGTGATTTCTTTACCTGTGGATAAAGCTTTGAGGCTGTTTGGAAATGAAAATTTCATAAGTTTCAAACACTTGGATCCCAGGCTTCTGTGGGGTTGTGGCCCTCAGAGCTTCATTTCCCTCCCCACGCACAAACACACAAAAAAAAGTTGTGCAGGTCATCTGGGGTCCGATTTGGACATTCCGATTTCGCGATGAGAACCTATTGATGTAAAATGACCTTACGTGCGTGACGGCCAAAAACAAACCTCGTAAATCTGGACCTCGATAGCCCTTATTTTTTTTATCATTAGCTGGTAGAGTCCATTTTTTCCGTGGAGGGGTTATCGAGCGATTGTCTATATCTATTTACAAAATTGGAATTCGATCAGGTTTGGTTTTAGCGGCTGCGGTTTTTATAACTTCGTCGTGCGCTCTTCATCGAGTGGAGTCGGCGAGAGCGACTTCGACTTCTGCGGGAAGAGGCGTCAGTAGTTTGAGAACCTCGCCGGGTTGTTCGACTCCGATATTCAGTTGGACGAGCCAAAACGTTGCAAGCACAGCCAAGGCTAAAAGATATTTCGAGAGGCATATTTTGGGCGCAACTGAAAAAAATCAAGAGTGGGATCCCAAGCAATCTGGGCCGATTTTGGCTGGGCACGGAATGTATTTCGAGGGCGATCCATTTTTTGCTAAAGGAGTGGAAAACGTCGAAAGGGTTCGAGAATGTGAAATCGATTTGGATGTGGTTACGCAACTTCAAAATCGAACGCAAGATTGAAGTTAAAACGCTCCTTGAGGAACAAAGATTTTTGCCATCGGTCTTGGATTCAATTTGCGGTAGTTAGATTTCCAAAGTTAGATTATTGAATCAAGATTGGCGAAGGAGATTGTCAAAATGTTGAAAGCTTATGTCTGTATTTGGTCCAACAAAAGTGCGGCCGAGATGGTGAAATTCTATAAGTCGGTATTCAAAGGCACCAAAGTTGGGAAATTCGCTCGCTGGGGTAAAAATCCGATGGGGGTCAAAGAAGGTTCTGTGCTCACGGCCCATCTTACTATTTTGGGCCAAAAGGTTATGCTCTTGAATGGATACACGGAAATGCCTTTCAATGAATCCATTTCGCTCGTCGTTCCTTGCAAAACCCAGCGCGAGATCGACACTTATTGGAAAAAACTGACAGCTGGTGGGGGAAAGGCCGTGGAGTGTGGCTGGGTGATCGATAAATTCGGCGTCCGTTGGCAGATCGCACCCGCGCAATTCGACAAGTGGAATACCACCAAGAACACGGCCAAAAAAGAAGCCATGATGGTCGAGATGTGGAAAATGAAAAAACTCGACATCAAAAAACTACAGGCCGCATTCGACAATGCTTGAACGGATGTTTTCTCAATTCAGCGCTTCGACGTGAGGACTCGAGCCGACCAGGCTTGAGCCTAGAGATCCCCGTTTGTTGACGCCGGAACAAATCACTTTGTGGTCTACTTTTAAAAAACAGCTGTTGTAGTAGCTTGAAGACATTTGGACGATACCGGATTCGTTCACTCTAGTCATGTCGAATGAACCAGATTCATCCACGATATTGCCGAAACATTTTGGTTGGCCGGCCGTCGGCGCATCTGCTTTTGGCAATACGCAGATGTGCATTGAGCCAACAGTCAAAGAGCCGTACGCGGCACCGAGTTCACCAATTTTTTGAGGGCTTCCGTTGGCGGGCTGAAGAAAGACGCTCGTATTCGTGTCTTTGCCGATGAGGTAGACACCCTTCGTTGAAACTCCAAAGTCTTGATAGGTTTCTGAAAAGCGCACGATGTTGGCCGTCGTACTTTTGAGGGCACCGCCTTTTTGAAGTTCGCGAACCAACAGCACATCACTTTCAAGTAAAATTCCTATATGCATTTCTGACAAAGAAATTTTTTTCACTTTTAAAGACGAGGTGTCTTCCATAGCCCAAGGATGGACGGCATAGCCGGAGTCTGTCTTGTAGAGATGCGCGCAGAAGAGTTGGCCAAGATTGTTGATGGCACAGGATCGCCAATTTGTGCCAGCGCTATCGGGAGCGAGGCTTTTTATATTCTGGAGAGCCAAATGTGGCACGACGGGATTTTGTCCCTCGGGATTGTTCACGACGTAGAGTTTGCCTTCGTCAGTGAGAAAAGAATAAGTAAAAGTGTGACCACCGATTTGGTGGACATTGGCGGGAATCCCGGCGATGACTTCGGCACCGTCTCGAGGAAAGGGCATTCCCCAACATTTGTATTGTCCGTTGCTCAAGCCAGCACAAGTTCCGTAAGTGAGAGACATAATGTTTTGCACACAAACTTCTCCAGCTAGGCAATCTGGCAACTTAAGAGCTGGAGGTTTCGAATCTGGCGGTGGCGGCGGCACTGGGTTGGGTGGAGGTATGGGATCGACACGGCCATGCTCCGGTGGATCAGGAACTTCTTTGGGGGGATCGGTGTGATGAAGTGTCGAGGCATCTGTGCCTTGGCTTGGCTCTTGCGCTTTGAACGTCGGACTGCAAGCCAATAGAACCTGAATGACCAACGAGCTGAAAAATAGCCGGATAAGTGTTTTTCGACTGACATATTCTTTCATAGGCCCCCCTCAAGATCATCGGCCATCCCAGTTACATCTTAGCACAGGGTTTGATCTGATGAGGGAGAGCCAAACGGTTCCGTATTGATTTGAGGCATTTAACTATGTAAATCAGTTTGACGATTTCTATTCCTTGTATATGATCACTTTCACGATGCGAAGGGTTCGAATTTTTACGGTTATTCTCATCTTAATTTCTATTTCAAGTTCCATTTTGAAGACGGTCTTGATTTCTCCGACGTATGAAACCTCCCAGTGCAGTGAGTTCATGCACATTCATCCTTATTCGTTGGCCTTAAGTACTTCGAGTTTTGAGAGCTCGCTGGCCGAGTGGACCATGAAAGCTGGCAAGGCGGGGAATGTGGATGTTGAGTGTCACTCCGGCCAGATTCTCGGCGATTTGGTTTTGGTTCCATTATTCCCCATGGATGATTTTTGGCCGTCGCATCTTCCGTTGCGCGCTTGGATTTTTCGAAAAGATTCCGTTTACTCGTCGAGGACACTTGATGTTCCTCACCCGCCTCCGCGCCTTTCTGCCCCTTCTTAAATTCTTTCATGAAGCCCTTGATTTAAAATAGCCTCTTGGTGCGTTCGCATCGCGTTCTCAATTGAACTTGAGCTCCTTTGTGCCGCCGATGAATTGATTTCTATTTTGATTAATTTTTATTTAAGGAGAGCCATTCCGTGAAAATATTGATTTTAGTTTTTACCTTGTATTTTAGTTTTGATGTTTTTGCCCAAAGTTCTGTGAAAACTCATCGTGAGCACGAAGCCCATGTGCATGGGGCGGGAACACTTGCGATTGCTTTTGACGATCTCGTTGGCCATGTCGAATTCAAGGCGGCCTCCGAAGGCGTCTTGGGGTTTGAGCACAATGCCAAGTCCGAGGCTGATCAAAAGGAATTGCGGGCGTTGACGGCAAAATTTGAAAACGAAATTTCAAAGTTTGTGATTTTTGAGCCTGCTCTGAATTGTCGATTTTCTAAGGAAAAGATTGCGATGATTCTTGAAAAAGTGTCACCAAAAAAGGAAAAGCAGTCCGGAAAAATCGAAGGTGAGCATTCTGATTTCGTGGCCAATTTTAAGGTGGTTTGCGAAAAGTCGGTTTTGGATTCGAAATTGACCATTGATTTTAGCTCATTTTCGAAAATGAAAGATTTGGACGTCACAGTGCTTGTGGGAGATTTGCAGAAGAACGCTGAGGCGAAGTTGAAGCTCATCACGATCGAGCTTAAAAAATGAATATCATCGATCTCCGAGATGTAAAGTTCAAATATCCTTCGACAGCTGCCGATGTGGTGTCGATACCCTCGTTCACAATCGCTAAAGGGGAAAAGGTGTTTTTGTTTGGCCCCAGCGGTTCTGGTAAGACGACTTTTCTTGAACTGTTGGCGGGTATTTTGAATCCACAGTCGGGATCGATTTCAATTCTAGAAAAAGACTTGGTGAAAGCCACCGCCGCGGAACGGGATCGGTTTCGGGCTGCAAATCTGGGGTACGTTTTTCAGAGTTTCAATTTGATTCCGTATCTCAGTGTGGAAGAAAATATCGCTCTTCCCATTCATTTGAGTCCTGAACGCAAAGCAAAGTTAGAGGGACAAAGCGTCGCTGATGAAATCAAAAATCTGTGTTCAAGTTTAGGGATTGGTGAATTCAGGACAAGACGTGTGACAGACCTCTCGGTTGGCCAGCAACAGCGAGTGGCGGTGGCGCGAGCCCTGCTGGGACATCCGGGGCTCATTTTGGCAGATGAGCCCACGTCGTCACTGGATTACGATCATCGCGAAAAATTTATTCGCCTGTTGTTTGATGTGTGTGAGAGAAATGGCACCACCGTGCTTTTTGTCAGTCACGATCGCAGTCTTGAAAAATTATTTTCGCGATCAGTGGCCTTCCAAGAAATCAATCAAAGCAATAACGGCGATCAGCAGGCAGGTGGACGATGATATTTCTTCGCCTGGCTTTCAAATCATTGCTAAATCGTCGACTGACGACGGTTTTGACTATTTTTTCGATCAGTTTGAGCACAGCACTTCTTCTTTCCGTGGAACGCACGAAACGCGCGACCCAAGATGGCTTTACGCAGGCAGTGAGCCAAACAGATCTCATTGTCGGCGCCCGCAGTGGTCCGTTGACATTGATTCTTTACACCGTTTTCAATATGGGAAGTGCGACAAACAATATCTCCTGGGAAAGCTACGA
>CALCCV010000289.1 GCA_937900305.1 uncultured Pseudobdellovibrionaceae bacterium
GCTCTTCCGATCTATTGATTCCGGCGCCCAAAGGCGCCGAGTGCTGGCGGCCGTAATGCACAAGGAGTTTGAGGATCGCTCCACTCACTATTGGAAAGAATGGGCTGATATTGCTTTGGTCCGCTTTGAGGGCCCGGCGCCGTCGGGATACATTCCGGCCAAATTTTTATCCAATCCTTCCCTTTTGCGAAGCCAGCAAGAGGTCACCTTGGCCGGATTTGGACTTTCTGATGGCATTGGTGATCGCGGTTCTGGAGTCTTGCGCCAAACCGACGTGAGGATTTTAGATCCGCGGTATGCAGTTGGCGAGGTGATGATGGATCAATCGGAGGGACGAGGGTCTTGTCGCGGCGATTCGGGCGGCCCTGCTTTTCTTAAGATCGAAGGCAAGTACTATCTTTTCGGAATCACTTCGAGAGGAGTCGGAGAAAATCCGCAAACTTGTAAGGTGAATTCCGTCTATACAAACGCGCTGGCTTACCGAAATTGGTTGCGAAAAGCGGAGCAAAATCTTGATCAGCGCGCCAGAAACTAACGGCGCCAAATCTCCCCGTGCCACCGCTTGCGATAAAGCATCGTGATTCTAACCAATGTTCTGGATCCCAAACTTTTATCGGCTATCGATGTCAGTCACTGCGCACTTGTCTTTTTCTTTCGTCCAGAGGTTCCCGAGGGAGGAAAGCGAAGTCTATTTGTTATCCAATTCTCATAAAAGGCAATCGAAACAAAGAGTGGCCCCTCACGAGGAGCGTTAGAAGTCAGAAGCGCTAAAATCGGTCGGCCATTTTGCAACTGGGGAGTCCCGTCCGAATTCAGTAGGAACCCAGGTGCACCTGAGTCGCCGGGACAAATCGCTTGGTTTGTATTGAATTCATCACCTAAATAGACACTTTTATTTTCAATCGCACTCAGAGGTAGAACTTGAGCCATCGAAAGTGTACCCGAGCCGTATTCGCCGAGATTTGAGGTGCCAAATCCCATGACGACAATAGGGGTATCTGTTGACGGTCCAACTTGGAGTTCAGAAGCGTTGAGAGCAACATAACCAAAGGGCCTTTCAATTTCTTTTCTCAAGTGAATTATTGCTAGGTCATGTCTCCTGTATTTAAAGTAGCTTCTATTGTGAGGGACCTTGACCGAAGCCCCCCAGCTCTCGTAGATCTCCGTAACTCCCGTACCAATGGATTTTCGCTTGTCATCCTGCCCGTCAACGGCGCCCACAATCACATAACTTTCTTTATCCTCTGCACAGTGAGCTGCCGTCAAAACTTCCTTAGGGCTAACAATCACGCCAGTGCAAGAATGACCCAGGCTGTCAATAACTTCGACGGTGTATTTCCAAAATATTTTGAATTCAGAATCAAGAAGCTGAGAAGCAGGGGTCCCACCACAGACGGCCCAACAAGGCAGGACTGCTGAGATTGTAAGGAAAGAAGAAAACAAAGACGGCCAGAATACGTTATTGAGAGATCTCATTTTACAACTCCAGTGTAATGAGCCAATTACTGCGAAATTGTGCAGACTTCGTTGGGATCCAAATTAATGATTTGCATTGCCACGTTCGGTAATTTGACTTTGATTACGCCATTACCTGGTTCGTCTGCATTGAAGGTTAAATCTAGGGATACTTCCGCACCATGCTTGTCTTCACCAGAAACACGGTAGGTCTCGGTATCCCCAAACATAGAATGTGAATATTCGATTTTATCTTCGTTGAGGTAAACGTCGTAACGACCAGTTTCTGGATCAACGCCGTTGAGACCTTTGATAGAAATTACGTTTTGAGGTTCATCACCGCCAACTTGAGCATCAATGAAACGCCCGTAAGGTTTACAAGTGATGGATCTTCTCGAGTCATCAGCCCGGGAGACTGTAGTTAGCACAGAGACTAGAACCAGCAGGGTCGTGGAGATAGTTAGATTTTTCATGGAAATGTTCCTTTCGATAATTTTTTGGATTCGGGGTGATCGAAATATAGACTTTGTGCGTTATTTTCTCCAGAGTATTTTTATTAAAGTTTTAAGAAGAAAGTTTATGATCTAATAAAGTTATCCGATAAGTATCTAAAAAAAGGAGCTTATTTGAACCCTGTGATTTTCGATTTTTCGGACTACAAAGACTATCTACGGAAGAAAATTGCGAGTTTACCTCGGAAAGGTCGAGGAGAACTTGGAAGGGTTGCATCGCACCTTAGGATGCATCCCACGAGGATCAGTCAAGTCTTGAAGGGTAGTGTGCACCTGACTCTTGAACAGGCTAGTAGTCTATGTACTCATTTTGGATTTTCGCCTCTAGAGTCAGACTACTTTCTTCTTCTAGTTCAAATCGCTCGAGCAGGAACAAAGGATCTCGAGATACAATTGATTCGGCAACAACAGCAAATTCGAGAAAGAGCGAAACAGTTGGTTCATCGATTGCCTCGCGAAAAAATTCTCACCGACGAACAAAAGGCTGTGTTTTATTCAAGCTGGTATTACAGCGGGATTCGCTTGGCGACCTCTCTGGAAACCTGCCAGACGATCGAAGAACTCGCGGATCACTTTCACTTGAGTCGAAACAAGGTCAGAGGTGTTGTGGATTTTCTACTCCAAACAGGTCTGTGTATTGAGGCAAATGGAAAACTGAAAATTGGGCCTCTCACCACTCACCTTGAACATGAATCTCCGCTTGCACTTCGCCATCACGGAAATTGGCGTTTGAAAGGGTGGAGCCGCCATGAGACTTTGGGCGAGGGCGAGTTGGCTTACACTTGCCCGGTCTCCATACGTGAGAAGGATCTCCACGTGATCAAAGAGATGTTAACGAAATTAATTGAACATTTCTTGGCAAAAGTCACTGACTCAGACCCACCAGATACGCTGGCCTGTCTAAACATAGACTGGTTCAAAGTTTAAATAAGCTGTCCACAGGTTTGACAGCAACTCAAAGAAAGCCCGCCTCTCACCTAGGTTGAATTGCCTACCGGTATCTCTAAAGCTCCCCAGTGCCAGGTTTTGAAGGAGGTAGTGGAACCATGCGCCTTGGAGATGCTGGGACTTCTATTGGTGGCAAATTCGGTGTGATTTCTTCTATCATCTCTTGCAAAGTGTTCCAGTCGAGGTATCCAACAGTCCGGATCTTTCCATGAGACACATCAAAATCTTCTACATCAATTGGCGAATCAATTCCAGGTCCATTCGGCACTTGAGTCTGTTTCAATTTCGCAAGTGGGATCAGGTTAGGGATGTTACTACCACGCGACAGATTTTTTATACAAAAAGTTTTCATATGATAAGACTGTACCAACGCACTTTTGAATTTTAACATTTTCGAATAACGATAGAGTCGCATTCCCAGACCCGGAGACTTTAGAAAGGCCAATATATTGTCATTGAGATCCTCAAGCAGTCCACAAATATGTAGAGTTTCGTCAATTGACGTTGGTCTCTCAGCCGACTTGAGTGTGTCCAATATTCCCTTTGTGTTTATCCTAAGTGCTATGTTCATTAATCGCTTCGACTGAATATCTATCAGTTTAGAACCTTCAAAGGGCGTGCGAAACACAAAATCTTGAAAGGCTTTCGCCTCATCGTGGTTGCCGCCCATTCTATGTACAAGTTCATGTCCTTGAAGGGCCACAGCTTGCTTTTCGAAACTGTCGACTGTCTGTGTTTGTGAAAGCATTTGCCTGCTTATACACACCTCAGCTGGATTTTCATTAAAGGCACTTCCCGCCTTAGGTTGACTGTTAAGGTCCAGGCAAGACGGATCCTTGGAGAAATCAAAATGGAAATCTGGGAGTTTTTGAAACACGTCCTCTTGTGAATTCGGCGGGAATAGCCGCGCTCGCGCAGCATTCAGACCTGCATCAGAAACACCTAGTTCTTCGGCGTTGTAGGCTTCCCGTTTTCTTTTCGCTTGCTCTTCCTGGTAATAGAGGGAGGCAAGTAGGTAGGTTTTCCAATTATCCGAGTAAAGCTGAATCTGCTCAGGCTTTACAGGAATTGCCGCTATAATATCCCCACCGCCTCCATCGGCACCCCCTTGGGGTAGGCCGGCGGTTACAGTGCTGCAATTTGCGAGAAGCGCAAATCCAAACAACCCAGCTAAATTGGGGATTGATCTTGTTTTCATCAATTCATCCTCCACCAACACTCTTTCTTTGGGCGTCGGCCTTCTTGATGAGGTGGTGCAAAGTCGGGGCCTGTCTCAATTTGATGTCCCATATTCAATCAATTTAGCAGTGGTCCCCAGGTTAGCTAGAAAGCTTCTCGTACACCCTAGGTTCAACGGATTCATTCCGTTTGTTTTTGCACCCTCCGGCAAACCACGACTCACAATTTTTTTTAGTTTGAACACAGTCATGGATAATCGTCAGACTTTCGTGTAGTCTTTTTTCCGCACTCACTTGATCGCCTGACACGCATGCATGATCTTGCACCGTTCTGATTTCATTCAAAATCTTCACTATGTCTTGGCACATTTTAATCGGCGAGGCACGTCGTCCTCCAAACTCGCAGCGAGAGGTAGAGGTTGACGGGTGATTTTCTTCGCCGTCGGCACCACCTCCCACCGTTGCCCATTTTCCTTTTTCATCAACATTGCGTTCGTCATGTTGGACAAACAAACATTGATTGCGGGAATTCAATAAAATTGCTCGGACGGTTTCTCGCATAAGCGAAATTTTGGATTTTCACGATTGCTTTGTAAAGGAAGAAATCTCTGTAGCTGGCTTCAGGACACCTCAAGACCGAATTTTGGCGCAAACTATGGAGCTGGACTAAAAAGCGAGCTTGAATGAATTTGGAGGGTGGCGCGAGAGCTGGCCGCCGCGCGGGTGCGAAGGATTTCTTTCTAGACTCCTCGGACACTATCGAATGTGCGAGATTAAGAGTTGGAGGAAACAATGTCCAAACTCGTTCTTTACTTTGTCGTTACTGGCGCAATTAATATTGCCGTTGCAGCTAAAAAGCCGATCTATCAGGCCACCTTTCATTTAAAGCAGGATGGCAAAGTCCTGGAATCTTCGAGTGTAACTGTCGAGGAGGGCAGAGGCGGCGCCGTCAATTCGATTACTGAGAATGGATACGGCACCGCCTTTGGAGTGACGGTTAAGCCGACTCAAACAAAGCAAGTCGAAGTCGATTACCGCTTTAAGAGTTTAATGGGCACCCGTAACATTGAAATTGCTAAGGGAGCGGCTGCGTTTGAATTGAGTAAAGCTGAAGTCAATAAGTTTGAAGATTCCAGCGGAAACCACTTTCAACTCGAAGTAACCATTTCGAAGAAGTAGCGCCAATAAAACTTATTTGCTGAAATGACAGCATCTCAAAAAACGCTGACTTTATGAGTTAAATCCATTTCAATACCGTAGAGTTCTTTAAATGTTTGAGATCGATTCACCTAAACTCTTGCCAGACATTAAAGACGATCAAAAGTTTTTGGCGAGCCGAAAGTCTCTAGGCCTTCAAATTAACAATGAGCTGGGAGACGGCATTGAAGAGCTCGGGCGCCTGTTTGGCGCGCTCTCAATAGAGATTAGGGCGATCTGAGTTTCACTCTTCGTTGCCAAGAAGAGCATCGAGAATCGTTAACTTCCTTTGCAGGTTCTCTGGTTTCATAATGTCTAATGTTTCGAGATAAGCTTCTGCTAACGACTTTGGATCCCGGTAGTATTTTTTGATCATCGAGTCGCGATGTTTTTTGTCATCTTCTATCAGCGAATCTGAAGTTGCCGAGGGAT
>CALCCV010000290.1 GCA_937900305.1 uncultured Pseudobdellovibrionaceae bacterium
TCAGAGGGCGGCGATTGAGTTTTTTGGGGTGGAGAAGATGGATGAGTTTTTGAATCGCGAGCCTTAGTGGGCGAAGCGTTTAGTGACATCGATGGTTTGGCGAAGCTCTTCGGCCAATCCGAGTGTGAAGGGATGTTCGGCAAAAGAGGGATTGGCGACGAGGAAAAAGCGATGGCGCCAAAGGATGCGCTTGGTGAGGACGATGAGCCTCCCTTTTTTGATTGGTTCCGCTACGTACGCGAGTGGGAGAAAGCCGACGCCCATGCCGTCGACGATAGCGCGGCTGATGGAAGCCATGATATTGGATTCAAAAACGATGCGCTTTTCGACACGATTCTTGGAGATGAATTCGTCGACTTCATGGCGAAACCTCAGTTCACCCGACGGGAGAACAAGATCAACGGGCAAGTGCCGCAGGAGAGCTGCAGCACTGAGGCCACGCACCTTGGCGGAGTTGAGGTCGTTGCGGGGGCGACTCACTAGGACCACCGGCATCGATTCGGTGCAAACCACCGTTTGCCCTTCATCGTACTGAGGGTGATTCGTGAGAAAAAGATCGAGTTCGTGCACGTTCATCTTTTGCGCCAGCGCCAAGGAGCTGATGGAAATCATTTTGATGTTTGGTCGATCTTCCGCCGTCAGCCGTTCAAAGGCACTGGCAATGAGATCGGTCACGTAAGGGCGCTCAATTTCGTCAGAGACTCCAAAGCTGATTCGAGTTCTGCCAGACTCAGTTTTTTGTTTTAAGAAATCCGAGAGCTCTTCGGTGACATGGAAAGCTCGTTGGCAGTAATTGAAAATCACGCGCCCTTCGCTGGTGAGTTGAAGACGGCGACCGACTTTTTGAAAAAGTTTGCGATTGAGGGTGGCTTCCAGATTTTTAAGTTGCAAACTGAGAGACGATTGGCTCGTGTTCAGATGTTTGGCCGCCGTCGTGACACCGCCGAGTTTGGCAGTGATGTAGAAATAAAAAAGATGATTGTAGTTGAACATGCCTCTGTGCGAATTCAATCATCGCGGGTGATCAGAGGCAACTCTTTCAATGAGAATTTTCAATGAGAATTAATGTGCGCCACCAGCAGCAGCATGTTCTTCATGAGACCCAGGGCGCGAGCCGGCGTCTGCTGGTTGACTGACCGTAGTGACTGCACCCTTGGGTGGCTTCTGCTCATCTGGTTTAGAGACCGGCACAGGAGGATCATTTGGACCCTTTTTTCGAGTTTCATCAATCACTTTTTGGAAAGTGGTTTTGATCGAATCCGAAGCAAAAACTTTTCGGCTCAGATTCCAGAAAGAGTAATCGTCTTTGTCATTTTTCTCGTTGTTATAGATGGTGCGAATGGCCATATCAGAGACGTATTTTAAAATCTTAGTGATATCCATTCCTTTGTATTTCTCGGCGTAATTTTCATCCTTCTGGAAAAGATCGAGAATGCGATCGTGAATGGGCTCAGACCAATTCGGTCCTGCTTTAACGAGCGCTTTGTCACCCAATCGCAAGCGAGTCAGCTGCGCCGAAGTCTCGCTGTAGATATCGGTGGTGAGTTCCATCAATAGAGCGTCGTACTGATCTTTGGAAAGATCCATCGTCTTGTATTTTTCGGGGTTGTCACTTCGAATCTCTTGCAACTCTTTCAAGATGGGTTGCAATTTTGTGAGGTGCTCAGAATTCGAGGCTTTGGAGTTGTCTTTTTCCCATTTCGTGAGTTCTTCGGTGCCGTTCAACGCGAGATCAATGCGCTCTTGTGCGCGGTGCTTTGCCCACTGTTCAGAAATCGCTAGAGACATTTCCTCTTTGGATTTCGAACAGTCCAACTGAATATTGTTATTGGCGGAAGGATCGACCACTCGACCGCTCAAGCCCAGCTGACTCAAATCGCTCGACAGATCTGTGATGTTAAAGTTATTCTCTTGTAAGCTCTTTGCGATCTCTGAGCCACTCCATTTTAAGCCCCAACCATCTGCCCGACTCGACAGAGTCTCGTCAGCTGCGAGAACGACTTCGTCTTTATTTTTCTCGCAGGCACTTGCCTCAACCGGACCTACCGCCGCAGTCTCTTCTTCAGCTCGCAATTGCAGTGATGACGTTGAGATAACCAAAAGGATCATGTGCTTCCACTTTAACTTTGCGATCTTCATAACTTCCTCTTTCGGGAATCAACCCGCTGCAGACCATATTCAAAAGTGTCTCGCATCAAGACAGCAATCCACTCGTTAAAGTCCCATATTACAAATCTTGTGCCGATCTGAGACAGACGACCTGTTACAAAATCCAGATTCATCTCAATTTGAAATGAATCTGGGCCCTGGGCCTTAGCAACACAGCCAGAGATGATGAACAGCTGTCTCAAACTTAGACACTCAAGATATGAGAGATCTGAGAATTTGAGAAGGCCGAGAGATCTAGGGACCGAAACCGGATGAAACCCTCAAGATCCCCGATCAGTGCGCACACCTCTTCGAAGGTCCGTTCACGCTGTTAAGAACTTTTCTTCAAACCAAAGTCTGGACAGCACCTTCTGCCCTCATTCTTCTACGCAATCTTCTGTTTTCAGATTAGAGTGACTCTATGGCAACTCGGTGTGTAGGCATAGATATTGGCACGTCGTCCATTAAAGTCGTGGAAATGCTCGCGCATTCCAAAACCTACTCTCTCAATTGGGCGAACGAATATAAACTCAGCATGAATCCCGCGCACGACCAGGATATCGAGGTGCTCGAGATTTTGCGCGAAATTTTGCAGCGCTTTGATCCGAGCTCTTCGCGCATTGTTCTGGCCATCCCCCAAGAGAACGTCGCCCTTCGCAAAAAACTTTTCCCATTCACCGAACGTTTGAAAATCGTCAAAAGTTTGATTTTTGAACTCGAAGACGAAATTCCGCTGACGGTCGACAACGCGATATTTGAAGCCAAGGTCTTGCGATATTACGGGCCTCAGGCCGAAGTGCTGGCGATGGCAGCGCCGAAATCAGCCATCAAAAACGTTTTGCAAAAATGCGCCGATGCCGGATTCACTCCCGCACTGATCAGTGCCGAGGGAACCGCGTTCGCCAACTGTTTAGAGCGCTGGTATGAGCCGCCGCCCACGCTCCCCTCGATATCCCCACAACTTGAAGAGGTTGGCCCTCCGCCAGCAGATCTGCAAATGATTCTGCACTTGGGTCACACGAAGTCTTTCTTAACGGTTTATGAAAATCGGGTTTTGATCGCCATTCGCACTTTGGCTTGGGGAGGTCGTCAAATCGTCGAGGCTGTGGCCCAAAAATACACCCTGCCATTTGCCGAAGCCAGA
>CALCCV010000291.1 GCA_937900305.1 uncultured Pseudobdellovibrionaceae bacterium
AATGATGAGCGATTTGGACCGAGATTTGTAAACATGAGTGAACCATATAGTAAAGCAATGATTGCAAAAGCTAAGGAAATTGCTAATGAATTAGGTCAAGAAATAGAGAAAATTAAGAAAGAAAGATTAGAAAATAATTTTACAGGATGTCAAAAATTCAAAATTGGAAGATTTACCTATGATAGGAATGATAGTACTGCAGTAACCATAGAACGGGATGAGAATTTTCAATATGAATTTTTCAATGGCAAAACCTGCCCTGAATCTCGCATTGCGCGAGTCAAGGACACCATCTCCTTCGGAGCCATGCCGTTGATACAAACTGCCATCAGCCAAGCCGCCACTTGATAATCTGGAATTTCGCCGGAGACATACTTGGTCACCAGAAAAAAAATCTCATCATCGGACAGACTTAACGAAAGCCGTTTTTTCTGAATCAAATTGGTCATCAAAAAACTCATCAGTAGTCTCCCGCCACACTCAGTCCGCGCATCAAAGCCACACCACTGCTAGTTCCCAAGCGAGTTGCCCCTGCCTCGATCATCTGGCGAGCCGACACCAAATCTCGAATGCCCCCGCTCGCCTTAATTGCGACACGTGAGCTGATCGACGCCTTCATCAGCCGCAGATCTTCAACCGTGGCACCACCACCGGAAAATCCCGTCGATGTTTTCACAAAATCTGCTCCGCTCTGGTCCACAATTTGGCAGGCCAATCTCTTTTCACTCTCATTCAACAACGAAGTTTCGATAATGACTTTCAAAACTTTCGAACCGGCCAAACGCTTGAGCGCAGCAATTTCTGCCGCCACCACTTCAGATCGGCCGTCTTTTAAAAATGAAACATTGATGACCATATCCAGCTCGTTCGCTCCCCCAGCCAAAACCTCTGTAGCTTCTGCGACCTTACAGCGCAAAGATTGGTAACCCAGCGGAAATCCAATCACCGTCGCCACCAGAACCTCTGAGTTCGCCAGCAGTTCTCGACAATACGAAACCCACGTCGGGGGGACACACACTGAAAAAAACTTCCACTCCATCGCTTCACGGCAGAGTTTTTGATAGTCTGCCGACACGGCCTCTGGTTTCAACAAAGTGTGATCAATGTAGCGATTCAATTCCAAAGTGTTCCCCACCAGTCGTTTTTTTATTTATCTAATTTTATTTATTTCTTGTAAGCCAACATCAATCCGTCACCCACTGTCAGAAGGCACGACCGAACTCGCCCATCACAGCTCACCTTTTCGTTCAATTGGCGCAAGGCCCGCGTGGTCTCGTCGGTCACGGCCGGATCAGCTACAGCCCCATTCCAAAGCATATTGTCCAAAACAATCAAACCTCCCGGGCGCAAAAGTTTTAAACAAGCTTCATAATAGGAGTCGTAGCCAGTCTTGTCCGCATCGATAAACGCAAAATCAAAACTGTTCTGTCGACCTTCGCTCAGGAGGTGATTCAACGTCTCCAAAGCCGGCGCCAAACGCAAATCGATTTTTTCTGAAAGCCCAGCCTTCTGCCAATATTTGCGACCCACATTGGCCCACTCTGCGTTGATATCACAGCAAATGAGGGATCCCCCCTCCGGCAAAACTCCGGCAATCATCAATGCCGTATAGCCCGTGAAGGTTCCCACTTCGATGGCATTCTTGGCCTTCACTGCCATCGCCAAAACCGAAAGCAATCGACCCACGTCACTGCTACTGATCATGCCTCGATTCGGCAAAGCCTGAGTTTCCATCCTCAGGTCATTTTCCACATCCGAATCCATCACAATTTTTTCAACCACATATCGAGCCACGCGCTCATCAGTGATTGAGCTTTTCACTGCCACGTTCTGCTTTCTACCAGTTTGGTCCATATCAAAGCCCCCTGTTCGTCTGAACGAATTCTGAAACGCTAGTTGATGGCGGTCACAACGGCAAGAAGCGCGGGGCCAACTCCGACTGTATTTGCTATTAGGATTTAGAGAATTCGACATGGGGAAGTTCGGCTCCGAAACTCAAGTCATCGCAGCCACGCTCAAAAAATTAAGCCGCTTTTTCGGTGTCTTTACCCAAGAATGTTTTCGCGTCTTGCGGAGACACCTTACCACTCTTCACCAAGCCATCGACGTACTTTTCAAACAAGATCATGCCATCCTTCGAACCCATTTGAATCGCCGAAGGAATTTGATGAATCTTACCCTCACGGATTAAATTCGAGATGGCTTTCGTATTTTTCATAATTTCAAACGCAGCAACTCGACCCTGGCCATCGGCGCGCGGAAATAGCGTTTGCGCCACCACACCCCGCAACGACTCGGCCAACATCGTTCGAATTTGTTGCTGCTGGGCCGCTGGAAAAACGTCAATGATACGATCGATCGTTTTCGCCGTGCTGTTCGTGTGCAGAGTTCCAAAAACGACGTGCCCGGTTTCGGCCGCCGTCAGGGCAAGGGCAATCGTCTCTAAATCCCGCAACTCTCCGACGAGCATAATATCTGGATCTTCGCGCAACGCAGACTTCAGGGCATTCGCAAATGTTTTAGTGTGCGATCCTACTTCGCGCTGATTCACCAAACTCTTAATATTTTGATGCACGAATTCAATCGGATCTTCAATCGTCAAAATGTGAGTCTCTTGCAACAAGTTGATCGAGTGAATCATCGCGGCCAACGTCGTCGACTTGCCCGAACCCGTCGGTCCCGTCACCAAAATCAAACCTCGATCACAATCCACCAGATCCATGATCGGGGCCGGCAAATTCAACTCTTCCGCAGACTTGATCTTTTCGGGAATCACCCGAAACACCGCGCCCAAACCCTTCCGCTGCATAAATATATTGCAGCGGAAACGAGATCGGAAGAGCGTCGTGTAGGGAAAGAGTGTCTTCGCCTG
>CALCCV010000292.1 GCA_937900305.1 uncultured Pseudobdellovibrionaceae bacterium
TCGAATAACTTTGCCTTCTAATTCCATATAACTCAATTTCGGCTGTGTCCGCATCTTGCATTTCATGCAGTGATGACTCTTGCACTAAGACAGCTGTACATTTTGGCTCGCGTTTTACGATGGCCTTATTTTCCTGAAGCCTGGCGAGGCTATGAGACTTTGGATGACCGCCGTGCGTTTACAATCTTGGGTGATAGTGGGAGTTTTCTGTGGAGCGATTTTTCGAGATACGTTCAAGAGGTACTGCGAATTGATGAAACGTGTTTTAAAGAGGGAATTGAGATTGTTCATGAAGGCCATGTACATTTTCCAACTGCTTCACTCAAAGAAGGAGCCTACTGCCTATTCGTGCAGGGAGACTCAAAATTACTATCTAGTTCTATGCTCGCCGTCGTTGGTAGTCGCGAACTTTCAGATGAGATTGCTGAATGGATGGAGAAACATCTCACGCGATATTTGCAGTTGTCTCAAGACATTGTGTTGAGTGGCGCAGCACGGGGGACTGATCAGTGGGCCCATCGCCTGGCATTGCGGACAGGTTTGCCGACCGTGGCGGTTTTACCTTCGGGACTGCTAAATATTTATCCGCGTGAATTTCAAAATTGGTCGAAGCCTGTTTTGGAGGGAGGTGGTTTGCTGGTTTCTTCTTTTTTGCCGCAGCAAAGTATCCGAAGGTATCACTTTGTCGAACGCAATCGACTGCTTGTGCAATTGAGCCGTTCCGTCTTTGTGGCTCAGGCGCGCCGACAAAGTGGATCGATGATGACCGCAAGAATGGCGCAGGAGCTGAATCGACCTCTGCTGACCCTCCCGGTTTTTCCCGACAATGCGAGAGCGAATGGGAATTTAGATTTGTTAGCGGATGGATGTATCTTGGTTCGTGACTATTTGGATCTTCTTGCAAATTACGGAATCACCAAGCTTTCTTAAACGCCCAAATGCTTGCGGAGAGAAAGAGGAAATTGGGAAGCCAAATGAGTGCTTTGATCGGCTGCTCATTTTGCGTCAAGTTGTCGACTCCAACGAAGAGCAGCCAGTAGATGACGATGAGACCAACGCTTAAGATGAAACCGTTGCTTTTGGCTGACCGGATGTTGGTGTTGGAACGCAATGCG
>CALCCV010000293.1 GCA_937900305.1 uncultured Pseudobdellovibrionaceae bacterium
GCTGGTGAAAAGGCAAAAGGTTTTGAAATTGAGCTGAAGTCACGATTGCAAAAATCTGAAACCCAATGGAACAAGGACCTCTTGGCACTTCGACCCGAGCTTCAGCTGGAATTGCTATCTTCGCTTCTCAAGCGCGACTCTGGCAAAATCGTTGAAGGTTGGTTGAAAGGATTTCGTCAACGCCAAGAACCTCTGTCGGCTGGCGCCTGGCTCACGTTAGGGCGTCAGGCTCAGACTTTTGGTTTGTTTGACGAAGCCAAATTGATTTTTACGACTCTGGTTGAAAGATACAGTCAGTCGCCCGAAGCCGCCGAGGCGTTGTTTCGTCGAGCCCTGGTGAATATGCGCCTGGCCCTTTGGGAGCCGGCGCAAACAGATTTGACAGCGCTTCTCGAAAACTCGCGATATGCTCTGTCGGCAGGCTATTGGCTAGCGCAGGTTCTCAAAAAAGGTCCCGAAAAAGATCGAGCGAGGGTGAGCGAAGTTGCGCAAACGGTGATCGATCGATTTCCCCTTTCCTATTACGGCCTCAAATTGCGAGAAGAGTTGAAGCAACCATTGACGTTGACCAAACCGTCGCAAGGAACAGATGCGCGATGGCTGTTAACCGCCGCTGATCGGCAAGCGTGGGCAAGGGCCAAACAGCTCATGAAATTCGGTTGGACTCGAGAGGCCAATTTGGAAGTGAAAGCTTTGCCTTGGCCCGCAGATCCGACGTCGTTGTGGCAGCTGTCTCAATTATTGGCTGATCGGGGAGTTTATCAGCAGGCATTTTCTTCGCACAGTCTGTTGACCGAAGGGTCTGCGGAGCATCGCTTGCCGGCAGAGTTGCCGGCCTATTTTCCCAAAGTTTGGGAAAGCCGGGTGAACGAAGAGGCCCAACGTCAGCGACTTTCTCCTTACCTGGTGTGGGGTTTAATGCGGCAAGAGAGTGCCTTCAACGAACGGGCGACGTCGACCTCTGCGGCACTGGGATTGATGCAACTGTTGTTCTCGACGGCAAAAGACGTGGCCTCGAGCTTTTCAAAAAATTTGGTAGATCCAGAGGATCTGTATTTACCGGGCAACAACATTCAGTTCGGAACCAAATACATGGGCCAGATGATCGACATCTGCAAAGGGTCGGTTCCGTTGGCCGTGGCTTCCTACAACGCAGGTCCTGGTCGGGTCCAGCAGTGGTTTCGTTTGCGCGACGATCTGAAAATATTTTTTGAAGGCGCGGGTCTGACGAAAGAAATGATGGCTGATCCAATGAGTGAGCTGTGGGTCGAGGAGTTGCCCATCGGTGAGCCCTCATTTTATGTGAAAGCTGTGCTCCGCAATGCTTTGCTGTATCGCTGGCTGTACTCAACCCCGCGCACTGGCCCGGCTTTGGGCTTGGGCCAGTGGCGGGATTTGCAGAGTCGAGTGCCGTCAAGCTAACTCGATATGAAGAGGGTTTGGCAAAAAAACCAAACTCTCTGCATTGAAAATCCCAAAGACCTTGGGTAACCTAGACAAATTGGATGAGGGGCAAACGCATGATCAGAAAATGTATCGACATGAAACTCGTATTGGCTGTGATGACTCTGATTGCAACAACCGCCACTGGCACGGGTTGCGCTCTGAAAACCAAAAAAGATGTGGAGGCCGACACGGCTCAAGCGGCGACAAATTCGGCGCCTGCCATCGCCGGAGCGAACGCTTCGGTTTCTGGGAATGCTGCTGAAAATGAAGTTGATGAGGCCGATAGCGAAGACGCCGAAGCAGTTGCAGCAACGGATGATGACAGTGTGCCTAGTGAAGAGGCGGCCGTTCCCGTCACTCCAGTCAATGACAACGTCCCCTCATTTCGTGTGAGCGATCCCGAAGGCCCGAAGGTCACTGATGAAGAGCTTGAGCAGATTCCCACGGAGATCAATCCTTTGGTCGAAAAATGGGTGAGTTACTTCAAGGGTCGCGGTCGTCCCCACATGGAGCGCTATCTTTCTCGCTCCACTCGCTACGAAAAGCTGATGAAAAAAGTGTTGCGGGACAACGGACTTCCTGAGGATCTATTTTACGTAGCTCTCATTGAGTCCGGTTTTTCGTCGCAAGCCACGAGCCGCGCTGCTGCCGTTGGGTATTGGCAGTTCATTCGTGGAACTGGCAAACGCTACGGTTTAGAAATCAATCGTTTAGTCGATGAACGCCGCGATCCGGTTTTGGCGACGCAAGCTGCGGCTGAATATTTCAAAGGCTTGTATTCCGTGTTTGGCTCTTGGTATTTGGCCATGGCCTCCTACAACGTTGGCGAGAATCGTGTGAAGAGAGAAGTCATGAAGCACATGACTCGTGATTTTTGGGAGTTAGCGCGTCGCCGTCGTTTGCCGAAAGAAACCATCAATTATATTCCCAAATTCATTGCGGCAAAAATGATCGCGAAAAATCCAGAGCAATACGGTTTCGGTGGCATCGATTATCTTCCCCCCATCGAATTTGATCATGTCACGGTGGACTACTCGGTCAATACTCGCGTGCTCGCCGAAAAACTCGGAGCTAACTATGAAGATTTCAAAGCGCTCAATCCAAAATTTCGTGGCGAAATTGCCCCAATCAAAAATGCGAGCCTCACTCTTCGCGTTCCTCCGGGCCAAGTGGAAGCAGCCTTAGCTGTAGCTCGCGAAAGTTTAGTCGAAAAAGTAGAGTTTGTGGCGGATGCCGACGAAACTCAAACTTACCGGATTCGTCGTGGTGACACCTTGGGTACCATTGCTCGGCGCTATCGCACGACCATCGCCTACATTCGTGACATCAACGATTTGCCCAATGGCCGCAAGCTTCGTGTGGGTGCTCGTTTGATGGTTCCAGATCGCACTCCGCTGCGTGACAAATCTGTGCGGATGGCTGGCAAATCTGTTCGTCAAGATCGTGAAAGTGCCAGCGAAAAATTGAACGGAGCCAAAGGGCGATTTCACATCGTTCAGTCTGGCGAATCTCTCTTTTCAATTGCGGCTCGCTATAACACCACCATCTCAGAGCTCAAGCGACTCAATAATCTCCGCAATGGCCGAACCCTTCGTGCCGGCAGTCGCTTACTAGTTCCTGGAGGTGACGGCAAAGAAGCCGGTGACTCCACCTCCTCCACACGCAAATCGGTGAAGTTTCACGTCGTCAGAAAAGGTGAAACGCTGAAAGCAATAGCCCAACTTTACAACATCTCGCAAAAAACCATCGTGGGTCGCAACAGTCTACGAAATCCCTCGAAGTTGATGGCTGGCGTGAAGCTCGTCATCCCGCGCCGAGATTAAAAAGAGAGAGGCTCCAGCAGCGACACCGAATCCCAGCCTCTCGCCGATACTTGAGCGGATGTGGCACCGTTTTGGTCCCTGGCACTTCATCAGCCGCAGTGTTTTTCTGAATCAGCGGATCTTTGCGCCGATTGCGCCACCAGCGCCAATTTCGAAAGTGCCAACTCACCAGACCGAAGGTCTTCTCCCAGACTCGGCCAAAATATCAAATCAAGACAGGCCCGCCCACTGCAGTAATAGCTTTGTAAGGTGCGCGAATGTCGCTGAAACAAACCTCCGATGGTTTGTGAAGCTTTAGGCAGAGACAAATTTTGCAGATCGCACACCAAAAATCAGCCACAGCTAGTGTCTCAATTCGGGATGCAGCCGAAACTGCGGAGGCAAAATGAAATCATTGAGCTCAGTTACTTTACCCTTAGTCCTTATTTTGTGCCTAGGCCAGCTCGGATGTTCGAAGATGTCGAGTTCACCTTCTGAAACACCTCCCGCCGAAGGGCCGATTGAGCCTCAAAGTGATCCACTCCAGCTTTCGGTGTCCGATAGCGAAATTGCACCGACTGAAACAGCCACTCTGACGGCCTCGGGTGGAGCTTCTCCATATGTTTACTCAGTGGTCTCTGGAACGGGCACCGTGGACGCATCTACGGGAGTTTTTACGGCGGGTGCCACCGCTTCAACCGTCGAAGTTTCCGTTGAAGATGCAAATGGAGACACCGCGACATCTCAAATCAATGTGGTCATTGCCGAAGAACCGGAGCCAGTAGAGCCAACCGTTCGCACGATCATTTATAAAGCTAACAGTAAACGGCTTTTACACAACGTTGGCGCCTATGATCCTGCAAAAGGATGGACCGTTGGTATGAGTTCAACTGAGGCACCCAATTACCTGATTTATGGACCCTTCGACACGGACTGGGGTGGCGGCACGGGTAAAGCGACATTTACGCTCATGATTGACGATGTCACCAAAGACACTAAAGACGTAGCAATCATCGCGGTCTTTGACGAAACTTTGCGATCCACTGTTTCTTATTTAAAGGTGAAGCGTTCGGACTTCTCGACTGCAAACCAAATGCGAAATTTTGAACTCGATATGGACTTGGCGGGCCGAGACGGAAATAAAATGCAGCTCCTCGTTTATTGGCTGACCAACACCACGATCTCAGCTGGTGATATCACTCTAGAGATGCAATTGCCTCAGTAAGTAGTAAGTAAGATCTTGCGAGATTCCGCGGCTTGAGCGGAGTCTCCGAAGTGAATCGCGCTAGTTAGAAGTGGCCGGAGGGCGAAAGAAGTCGAGCACACAAAGAAGTGTGCCTTCTGGAGCAGAGCACTCAAGACTCATGTGTGTGAGTCGCTCATCTGGGCCGCGACGATTTATTTTGTTGATGATCTCGCGAGCCGTTTTATAAATGTTGTGTGCGTCAGCTAGCTCTTTCGGCGACAAATTTAAATTCGCAATCTCGCCCTTTATGATATTGATATTCCATTTGGCGGTGTCAGTTCCGGCTTGTAAAACGTTGAACTCGATAGGGGGATTTGGATCACTCTTTTTTTCGATTTTGAAAATCTTCCGAATTGTTTCGGCTTCGGTTTCCGACAAAAGAATACTTGTTCTTGAACCCCCGAGAATTTCAATTCTTGCTAAGCAATTTCCCGAGTGCAGGGCAACAATAGAAAACAACACCAGAACTGATTTTTTCATGGATCCTCCGGATCTACGAGACGGAGTGCAAGGCGTGTGCCATTTTGATTCGTTTCATAAAAAAAGGATATCAATAAAAATGAGAGTTAAAAAGGGGGTGCTCGTGAGACTCGACCTTGAGACCTCACGAGCATATATAGGGGAATGAAACCAATCCATGTATGTAGCATAGTATCCTTCCTAGTAGAATTCCCGAAGGCATTTACAGACCTTTGGTAGCTGGCTAGCACAACCCATTGCGGGTCAAGCCCCTGTAGCTTTGCGTCCCGACTTTTCAGTCGGTTTGCCATGAGGCAAAGGAAGGAATCAAGTTCCTGTTATCTGTACCTCTAGGAACCTCCTTGGTTCTCGTGAGAAGTGTTTAACATCTGTCCAACTCTGTCGAAGCGTGGACTCTCGCTCCCGAACCTTTGTTTGGGCGTTCAACCCTACTTCGGTGGCGTATCGTGGGCATCATGTATCCGGTGCTTCACGTGACCTCCTTAGGTCCCCATCCTGGGTTTGTGACTGACTCTTGCCATCCTTGCTAGAGTCTCTCGTTCCATGAATTAAGACTAACAAGGGGGTGTCTAACTTTTCAAGAGTCGTCTAGAACATTCTCAATTCAATTCGGGAATTTGTACCACTACGAAATAAAACGCCAAGGAGCGCCTGCCAATGATACGCACGTATGAAACGTTCTGATGAAAAGTGATTCAGCCAATTTGAAGAGTATTTTTTTAACCTAACCAGATCACAACAAGAGCTTGCGAAGGATCGCGGCGGAACCGCCCGCCAACATCAGTCCAAAGAGGACCCAGAACCAAGCTTTTCCACCCTTATAAAGTTCGAGGGTGTCGGTGAAGGGCCAGGCCCCAAAAAACAAATTCAAAATTAAACTCAAAATCAAACATGCTCGAGTTTTAAACCCCGCAAAATTTGATCGGCCAAATCTGTGAACACCGCTGACTCAGAAGCTTGCGGATAACTTTCGATATATGGAACTCCGGTTTCAGCAGCTAAGGCGATTTTAGGTTGAAAGGGCATTTCTGAAAGCATCGGGATTTTTTTAGCGTCCAGATAGGCCAGGAGATCCCCTTTGGGATAGAGAGCCATTTTTTGACCAGAAGCCTCGTCGAGGAGGTAGGACATGTTTTCGACGGCGCCCAGAATCGGTGTCCCGATTCGTTGAAACATATCGACACTCTTCTTGACGTCAGACAGGGCAATATTCTGTGGAGTTGCAATGACAATAACGCCATCCACGGGAACTTTTTGAACCAAGCTGAGTTGCACATCTCCGGTACCTGGAGGCAGATCAACGACCAACACATCGAGTTCACCCCAAGCCACGTCTCGTAAAAATTGATCAATGGCTTTGAAGAGCATGGGACCGCGCCAAACCACGGCCGAATCTTCGTCGACTACAAATCCGATGCTCATCAGTTTGACGCCGTGACGAGTGATCGGAATGAGTTTCTGTTCCGAAGTGATTTGTGGACGCTGATTGAGTGCCCCGAACATCCGCGGTTGACTCGGGCCATAGATGTCTGCATCGAGCAGACCTGTTTTCACTCTGCGGCTCAGTGCGACGGCCAGATTTGCGGCGATGGTGGATTTTCCCACTCCCCCTTTTCCTGAGCTGACCGCCAGAATTTTTTTAACACCAGTGATGCCTTTTTGCTGATCAAAAGGATTTCCCGCTGGTGGACGAGGTTGGTAAGGACGTTGCGCGGGTGGGGTGGTCTCGTTGGACATATCTACTTCCTTGCTCTAAAAACCGGCTGGCTTTAGAACCGGTTGCACTTCTTTAGTCTCTCCGCGATGATATGTAAAGTCATGAACAGTCGCACCCTGGTTCTCATCAATGTCATTGGTCTGCTCGTTTTTCTGGTGTGGTTTCTGAGTTCGCGTCGAAATCGTGGCCCAGGTCCCACTCAGCTCAATTTGCGAGAAGGCTTTCGGGACGACGGTCCGACAAGATCGCCATCGCGGGCCGTGCAGCCGCAGGAAGCGGTCAACTCGCTCACCAAAGAGCGATCAATTTCCAGCCAAACGAGCGCGTCATCGGCCACGTCTTCATCGCACAAATCTTCTTCGGACAAGTCGTCCCAGGGTTCCTTCCAATCCGCGTCGAGTTCAAAATCGGGAGTATCTCCAGCGAGAGAGACGCTGAAAGACCTCAACGTCATATTTATTTACAACGGACACACATTTGATGCGTACGAAGTTTTAGGACTTCCGGCGGGCAGTCCCATCGTCGATGTGACCAAAAAATATCAGCGTGAGTTGATCCAAGGTCAAACTCGGGAACAGCCCTTTCTCGAGGCCGCCTATAAGGCGATATTAAATTCATCGACTC
>CALCCV010000294.1 GCA_937900305.1 uncultured Pseudobdellovibrionaceae bacterium
GGAATTGCACTTTCGTATCTCATCATTCGCGATCTAACGACCACCCTGAACACTGTCATTCGTCAACTATCAAGTTCCAACTCCGGCATTTCAGACGCCTCAGAGAAAGGAGCCTCCTCCGCTGCCAAACTCAGCGAAGCATCCACCCAGCAGGCTGCAAGCTTGCAAGAAACCATGTCCGCCGTCGAAGAAATTTCAGCGATGGTTAGCCAAAATGCAGAATCGGCAATGAAAGCTAAAACCGCCGTCGATCACAATCAATCCGTTTCGGAAGAAGGCAGTCTTAACGTCCGAGAAATGCTGCGCGCCATTGGAGATATAAAGAGCACGAACGACGAAGTTCTCGTACAAATGGAAACGAGCAATGGCCAATTTTCCGAGATCGTAAAAATCATTTCAGAGATTGGTGAAAAAACAAAAGTCATCAACGACATTGTTTTCCAAACAAAGCTGTTGTCTTTTAATGCATCGGTCGAAGCCGCCCGAGCCGGCGAACACGGCAAAGGATTCGCGGTCGTCGCAGAGGAAGTTGGCAATTTGGCACAAATGAGTGGTTCTGCTGCAAAGGAGATCACCGACATGCTTTCGACCTCTACACAAAAAGTGAATGACATCATTGCAAATTCCACCCGACGCCTTGAAGAGCTGATTGAAATCGGGCGGGAAAAAATTTCTTCTGGCCAAGGGACGGCTGAAAAATGCGAAGGAGCGCTCAGTCAAATCGCCGAAAACGCAAGAGAGGTTTCCATTATGGTCAATGACATCAGCTTAGCGTCTAAAGAACAGGCCCAGGGCATTAACGAAATCAATAAGGCGATTTCTCAGTTGAATTCAGTCACTCAACAAAACTCTGGTGTAGCCAATGAAAGCTCAGCCCAAGCCACCAATCTATTTTCAGAGGCCTCTACCTTATCCGCAGCGATTACGCAACTTGTAGCCATCGTCAGCGGGGCAGCGGAAACCACCCCTCACGATCTCCGCACTCATTTAAATGAAACAAACAATGTCGTAACGATTTCACCTCGGCATAGGGCGAGCGAAAGCCATCGGCAGGCCACACAGGTTGCCAAACTATAGCGCCTAGACGGAACCTTTGAATTCTGCTGGACTGTTCAACATTCAACTTCAAGTGTAGTCTAAGGATTATTAATTCAACAATGTGACCTTGAGGCCAACATGTTTCGTCTGCTTGTTGTCGAAGACGCTCCAGACTTTCAATTGATGATCAAAAAATCCCTAAGTGATTATGTTATTACATGCTGTGAGAGCGCCGAAAAAGCTTCGATTCTTTTACGCAACGAACCCTTTGACCTTTTGGTCATTGATATCAATTTGCCGGGACGAAATGGATATTCTCTTGTATCTGAAGTCAGAGCCTCAAATTTCGGAAGCGAGTTACCTATCCTTTGCTTAACTGGCCGTAGCGATGTCACTGACAAGGTCATCGCCTTCAGCTTGGGCGCAGATGACTACATCACCAAGCCATTTGAACCCCTGGAACTCAGGGCTAGGGTGGATGCAAAGCTTAAGCGGAACAAAAGGGATAAGTCCAAACTCGCATTGACCGTGGTTGGACATATCGAAATCGACCTCGAGCAACACAAGATCACCGTGGTTGAAAACAAAGTCCGTCGCGAGATTTCGCTGACTCCAATTGAGTTCAAGTTATTAACCTGTTTAAGCCGGCGTCCCGGCAATGTCTACACCCGGAATCAACTCCTCACCGCGGCCTGGGGAGACAAACATACGTCTTCAGATCGAGGCGTGGATGTGCACATATGCTCGTTGAGAAAAAAACTCGGTCGTTTCGGCTCCGACATCCAATCCATCACGGGCCTTGGTTATAAACTCGCTCCTGATTCATCCAGGCGTGCGGCCTGGGACAAGACCTCGTAAGCTATTATAAGATCCATCCCCTATGTGAGTCCGACCCAACTGGAGCTTCGATGGCGATTTGGCCAAATCCATTGAATCAAAAAAACTTGTCCGGACGCTGCAATTACAAGTTCTCATGTAAACTTGCTTAGTTTTGTTGAAAGAAATCCTATCATAATCCCAATCCCGACTATCGCTAGAAAATATTGTGGAGCCGGCTGAATCAACGAAAAAAGTCGCGCAACTTGCGGAATGTATCCCAGTGTAAAAGCCAATGCGAATAGAACTAAACTCGCAATCCAAGAACGGCGGAAGGCTGATGCCTTTCGAACAGCCAGCACCACTCCCCCTGTTTCTGCCAGTAAAAGTCCGATATTACCTGTTACCAGCAACAGAACTGACAGACTCCGACGCATCTCTGGCGTTCCGGGAGCAAAGTAAAAAGCCGCCAGCGAAAAACCGGTTAGCACTGCCCCCCGCACGGAGGAAGACAAAATACCTACTCTGCTTATGAACGCTTTCTTTTTCCGCCCGATGCTCAACCCTGGTTCGTCAAAAACAAATGCCGAGACAGGATGGACGATGAGTTCCATCAGTACGATATGAATCGGCAGAAGAATTGGCGTTTCTAAGAAAAAGGCCTGAAAAAGCGCAAGACCCACGATAGGAACATGAAAGGCAATCAAGTAACCAAAACTTTGGCTCAAGCTCCTAAGAATTCTACGCCCCTCAAGAACAGCTGCGACGATGCCCCCAAAGTCATTCTTTAGCAGTACAATTTGAGCAGTTGACCTTGCGACATCTGTGGCCCGGTCCCCCATGCTAATTCCAATATCAGCTAGTTTTATAGCAGGAGCGTCGTTGATTCCATCTCCTGTCATCGCCACAATGCTGCCATTTTCCTTAAGAACTTTTACGAGTTGGAGTTTCTGTTCAGGCTTAAGCCTTGCGAAAATAGCTCCTTTGGTGAAGGCTCGCGATTGCTCAGTGGGTGATAACAACTCAAGCTGAGGGCCGGTGAAAAGTTCATCGTGTTCGTGTGGCAAATGGATTTTATCAGCGATTGAATGCGCAGTCAGCATGTGATCACCAGTGAGCATTTTTATTTTAATTCCGTGCTCGACACAGATTTTGACCGCGTCACTGACTCCCTCTCTTATGGGGTCGGTAAAGCTGAGAATCCCGATGAACTTAAGGGAAGTCTCATCGACAGATCTGACGCCGCTGAAGGCACCAGTTTTTGCGGCAAGTCCTAAAAGGCGTCTGCCAGATTCTGCCTCCTTGCCTGCTTGAGCGAGGATGCTCTCGCGGTCGCCTGGGGAGACATCACTGCGCTTGAGCACACCTTCGATGGCGCCTTTCATAGCCATGATCTGGCGTTTATCATATTTGTTTTGCCACACATGACTCATGTATTTTTCTTTGTTATCGAAGGGATAGTCGAACTCAAGATCCCAGTTCGTTTGCAAGTCCTCAGAAAATGAGTCGCTTTTGGATTTCACCCATTCAAGGATGGATGCTTCCATAGCGTCAACGGCCCTTGGTTCACATGAAAAAATCAACGATTGCATTTCTACTTCTTCAGAGACGTGATTTTCGTTACATTTTAAAATTCTTTCAAGGCGGAATTTTCCCTCAGTCAGCGTTCCTGTTTTATCCGTACAAATTATATCTACGCTTCCCAGGCCCTCGACAGACGGGAGTGACTTGACGAGGACTCCTTTTTTCGAGAGGCGATAGGCAGCTAAGCTAAGGTACAAGGTAAAAACCAGAGGGAACTCTTCAGGGATTGCAGCCATTGCAAGCGTCAGTGCGGAGATCAAGCTCGATTCAAAACCTTGAGATGACAGAAGCCCTTTGACAAAAATAACAAGCGCCAGTCCAACAGCAATGAGAAATGCAATTTTGACGATTCTATTTATAGACCTTAGGAGTGGACTTGTGACTGATTCAAATTCCTTCAGAACTTTAGCAATGGACCCAATTTGGGAAGAGATGCCTATCTTTTCCACTTCAACAATCCCAGTTCCCGTCAGGACTGTGGTTCCGGAAAGTGCGTCATCGCCGAGACTCTTTGCTACCGGCAACGATTCACCAGTGAGCGAGGACTCGTCGATAGTGAGGTTTGATGATTCGACCAATTTACCATCCGCTGGAATGGCTTGTCCTTCCTCTAAAACAAGAAGGTCGCCAGGAACTAAATTCCTTGTTGGGATTAAACTGGTTTTTCCTTCACGAAGAACCTGGCATGACATTTTTAGAGTCTTTTTTAAAGACCTCAGTGCAGTTTGAGAGCGAAGCTCCAATATGACATCTACACCAATGATGGGCACATAAGCGATCATCAAGATGATCGCATCGTTGTGTTCACCTAGAAGCCAATAAATAAGACTCAAAGCAAGCAGCATCAGCCCCATGGGATCGCCAACTATTTTAAATAAATTCTTGATAAATCTAGAGGCTCGTCGGTCTTCAAATTCGTTAAAGCCATACTTCTGCAATTGGATTTCAACTTCTTGCTTTGTCAAACCTGTCGCGAGATTAGTCATTAAAAAAGCTCCTTCCGAAATTTGAACGATTGCTTTCTACTGCTACCAAAATTAACTGAACGAGCATTGCCAATGTCCAACTGGATGAAGAATGACTCCCATCACTTTTGAAAATGCAAAGTAGAGACCAGCCCATTTGAGGATAAATGAGCATTTTTGTTTTGAGCAAGACTTCTTGTCACTAGCTTTGACATTTTGTCCTCAATATCGCGCCAAACTCCAAATCAATGCGGAATGAAATCGGCATTACAAATGCAATGCTTGAGTGGAGATTGCGACAATGGAGTCGCGAATTTAAGGAGAACGGCATGAAGACAGATTCGCAGTTACAAACAGATGTCATGCAAGAACTGACTTGGGATGCAAGTGTCACTCATGAGCACATCGGTGTCGCAGTTTCAAAAGGCATCGTCACGCTCAGTGGCACTGTACCCACTTTTATCGAGAAATTTGCTGCTGAACGTGCGGCCCAAAGAGTTGCGGGTGTCAATGCTGTAGTAGAGAAAATTGAAGTGAAATTGCCCAGTGTCTATTCCCGTGACGATGAAGACATCGCAAAGGCCGTACTAAATCAGCTCAAATGGAGCGTTCAAGTGCCTGACAAAGATATCAAAATTGGTGTGGAGAATGGTTGGGTCACTCTCAACGGCGAAGTCAGCTGGGGTTTCCAGAAAAATGCCGCTTACCAAGCTGTGCAACCTCTCACGGGTGTTCAGGGAGTTACGAACAATATTACTTTGAAAGAAAAGAAAATCGATACGGATAAAGTAAAACAAAAAATTGAGGAAGCACTAAAGCGTGAGGCCAAGAGAGAGGCCAATAAAATTGCTGTTCAAGTTTCAGGAAATAAAGTCACCCTTTCTGGTGACGTTCGCTCATTCTCGGAAATGGAAGATGCTAAATGGGCCGCTTGGAGTGCCCCAGGTGTTGTCTCCGTTGAAAACCGCATGCGCGTCACTCACTAATGACTGTGTGTCGAAGAACGATCAGGAATGGTCGTCTTCGACTTTGCGCCTGGTCGGTTAATCCGAAATAGCGAACGAATGCTAAACGATCCGAGACCCAATTACGTCCATTCCATTGCAACCACAAAATGCAGTCACATCCGGCCCGTATAAATTTCAATCATTTCGCAATTCGCTTCATTCGCTATTCACTTTTTGGGTTTCATCATTTTTTTCATCATTTCCTGGCAGTGATCTTTTCCCATTTTTTCTTCGCAATGGGACATCATCTGGGCTTGGCAGGTTTTCATTTCTTTTCCGCCCCCGTGACAAGACTGCATAGACTTCATCATCTCGGGGTCCATCATTCCCATTCCCGAACCCATCATTGCATTGTGCGACATTGGCTCTGCCGTCTCAGCTTTTTCTACTGGAGCTGCGACCTTTTCTTCGCCGGCTGACTTAGACTGACATCCTAAAAGTAAGAAACCTAGACACAAAACGAGCACATCGATCTTCATGAAAACTCCTTGTAAATGAATCCATAACCACTGTCTTTGATTCTTTCCCTCCAGTACAGCAAAGGAGAGGCCACTTAAAAATCATTTCAATGTGAGACAAATTCGGCCGCAGCGCGCACTCAGAGGTCTGTAGATTCAAAGTTAAAATCACCTTTATGACAAAATGTCATGACGGCCTTGCCACTCTGTCACGAATCGATCACGGAGAACTGAATAGAAGGGTTCCTAGACTGGACTCGATTTTGCTTTGGCTTTGCATGCTCACAAACGAAATTTTCACAACAGAAACAGAAAGCAGGCCTCATGATCACTTTGCCTAAATTACCGACTCGAACAAATACGCATAAATCTTTAGCAATTCTATTGGGGCTGGGAGCAGGACTGCTATCCACAAACGTAGTTTTAGCTCAGCAGATAACTAAGCCATATGTAACTTGCAATGTGTTTTTAGAGTACAATCATCCACCGAGAACAAATTTGAATGTGGAAAGTGCGACGTTTGAGCAGTTTCAGCCGGTGTCCATTGAACCGCTCCTCATTCAGACTCCCGCCTCAGAAGGAGTCACCGCGCAAATATTTTCCCTGCCACTGACGACTTGCCGCGATGCTAAACTCGAGCTTAGCTTTGTCAGCCGCGAACTCTTTGCACCCACGGGCGAGCCGCTCTTCTCTGGAAACGTGACTTACATTTTTTCAATGGAACACGACAAGATTTTCACAAAAGGAACTCTGACAAATCACCGGACTGGTCAAACCGCGGCGAGTGAGTCTGAAAATGGAAAAATTGAACTCACACTTTTGAGTGAAGATCCCACTTCAATTTTAAGATGTGAATTTTTCGATGTGGAAGGAGGACCGAAAACAAAGAACCGATAAATCACATCATTGCTTGAATGCAAAATGACGAACGCTGTTTTGCTTAGAACTTCACTCAACCCTAAAGACAAGGACGCTGCCATGAAAAAATTGAATTCGTTTTTTAAACTCGCACCGCTAGCGCTAACGTTTGTAGCTTTCTCCGCCCGGGCGCAAACTTCGCCGCCCACCTTAGAGCCCGCGCCCTACACCCTCGCCTACACTCCGATCGGCTTTGATAGCAATGACAACGTCCAGATCGCTGTCGAGGGCCGATTTCCAAACACGTGCTACAAACCAGCGCCAGTGTCTTGGGAACTTCGAGGAAATACGATCTGGCTCACTTCGCAAGCCTATCGCTACGACGGCCCCTGCTTCAAAATGATCGTCTCTTTTCATCAGGTCTTCGACCTCGGCAACCTCGAACCGGGGAAATATCAAATTGTTAGAGCCGCGGGGAACTTGCACTTAGGCGACATTCTGGTGCAAGCGGCCTCGACATCATCGGCCGATGAATTTTTATACGCTCCCATTTCGCAATCGGTATTAGATCG
>CALCCV010000295.1 GCA_937900305.1 uncultured Pseudobdellovibrionaceae bacterium
TGAGGCCATCATAAGGGGTACGACATTAGCATTGAGTAACGACTTCAGATGAGCTTTTTTAAGTTCACTCAGTCTAGAGTCCTTATCCGGTATATGCATATAGTTTTTAAGCCACTCTTCGCGCTGATCTTTTGGTACGGCGAGATATCCGCCGTTTAATGTATAAGAAATGAGGCTGATGTCTTCATTAAACCCGGTGTCAGGCCCCGCAATGTACATATGAGGCATATCGTTTGGATCGCTAACTTTTGCAAAACTGGGTGAATTTTTACCAACCTTAATCGTAAGACCCGGAAAGCTACTTTTGAGCATCGTATAGTAGGGAGCCTCTTCTCCCACTCGAACTAGCCACATCAAAAGGGGTTTCTCAATTTTTTCCACTGACGTCACAGTTTGATAGAGGTTTTCTACTTTTTTAATTTGATCGGTCGACAAGGCCAAATCGCCAAACTCCGGAAAAAACTGCTCTGCTTTCACATATCCCGGGGTACTCGCATAGGTCGCATTGACTTTTTCTCGGATTTTTTTGCCTATAGAAAGCCGATCCTCAAGGCTCAGCTCTTTTAGTCCGCGCTCTGTAAACGCCAAGGTAAAAGTTCGAATCTTTGATGTAGAAAAAATATTTCTGTTGGCCAGGCGATCAGAGAGCCGAATGACTTCCTCAGGCAAAGCTTTGTCAACGGTCGTTAAAAAATCAACCTGTCCGCTTTCAAACATTTTTAAACTTTGATTTTCACCAGCCACCACGGATGGAACGAACTCGATATTTTGGGCAATCTTTGTTGAAAAGTGATAGTGGTGTGGATTGGCCTTAAGAATGATCCGGCCATCTTCGGAATCTTTTTCAACGAAATACGGTCCTGAGGTATTTCGATAGTCGATTATTTCAAGCGTCTTGGCATCGATGGCTGCCTTGGGAATGATCGCAAAGTCCAGAGAAGTCAGCATAAAAAGCAAAAATGATCTTCCCTTTCGAGTTTGGAGAATAAGAGTATTGCCTTCAGATCTAATTCCGGGACAAGAATCTTCGATGGATTTAATTTCTTTGTTGTCGCAAACCAAATCTTTAAAGTTCCCGTGAGTATTTCCAGTCAGCACAAGCACTCGTTTTAACGAAAACTCAGCATCCTTTGCCGTAATCGGTTGACCATCAATGGTTTTTAAATTCTCTCTTATTTTGAGATAAAGTTCATCACCGCGCCATTCGTAGCTTTCTGCAACTCCACCATGCACCTCAGAGCCAGATTCATTTAACTCCACTAGAGGACTGTAAATAGTTTCAAGAAAAATATATTCCGGAGCTAAATAAATTCGAGTTGGTTCATAGTGACGAGCGGAAACATCTGCAGGAAAGGCAACTCGAAGCGTTTCATTTATTTTTGAAGGCTCTGTTTTTTGATTCAAGAAAAATACTCCTGATAAGATACTGATCACAACAATGGCAACGATATTGCCTCTTCTCACTGCTACGCTCCCTTATTACAGATGACTGAAGCCAATGTGTCCATGTCTTTTACTCGGCCATCTTTTTTCATCTCCGACAAGATTTCACCCAGGGTCGTATTGAGGCAGGCCTCAGCATCCTGCTTGCAAATTTCCTTTAAAATCTCTTGAGCTTTACTAAGATCAGCTGTCGCTGGTACCGGTGTTAGGTTGGGCTGATTCAGCGGCTCTTCTGCCAGAGCACTGAGTGAAAGCCCGAAAATGATCTTGGCGGCGAGAATGGTTTTCAATTTTCTCATTTGATATGTCTCCCTCTTTTTTATTTTTTGTGAGCGATGCCTAAACTTGTTAATTTTGAAACCAATGTACTGTATGACACTCCAAGCTTGCGAGCCGTGTCGCGGGGGCCTTCTCCAGAGCGAATCTCTTTTGTCAAAAAATCTCTCCAACTGGAGTCCACTTTTCCACGAAATGCATCCCACTTGGTCTTAGGTTGATCGTTTTGAGGATCACCAATTCTTGTTTCAATGTCCTGGGGCGTGATCTCTGATCCATTCGATAGTAAATGTACGTTTTCAATGACGTGCTTTAGTTCGCGCACATTTCCCGGCCACCTATGTGCATGAAGAGCGAGAAGGGTCTGTGCTTGAATTGTTTTTTTTATTCCCGTTTTTTGATTTAGGCTTTCGAGAAAGTGAAGGACCAGTGGCTCGATGTCCTCCGGTCGATCTCTCAGCGGCGGCACGTGAATAACCAAGTTCTTTAGGCGGTAATATAGATCCTCACGGAAAAGGCCATCGGCAACCAAGTCGGGTAAATTTTGATTTGTGCCTGCAACGATTTTGGCTGACACTTTAACAAGCCGCTCTCCACCGACCGGCCGAAATTCTCGTTCTTGAATCACCCGCAAGAGCTTTGCCTGAAGTCCAATCTCCATATCGCCGATTTCATCTAAGAATATAGTGCCACCAGCGGCTAATTCAAAAAGCCCTTTCTTTTCTGCAAATGCGCCAGTAAATGCTCCGCGTTTGTGGCCAAACATTTCACTCTCTAACAAGTCCTTGGAAAAACTTGACATGTTTACACCTTCAAAACGTCCGGATCTTTTCGATGCCATGTGAACGGCGCGAGCGATAAGTTCCTTTCCAACACCATTTTCTCCTAAAATCAAAACGGTGGTTTCCGTCGCCTTGTGGCCTGACTCAATGACTCTGCAAATATCGACAAGATCTTGCGACACTCCGACTATCCCATGCGATGCAAGGTAAGCGGTCTTTTCTGATGGAGTCTCCGACAACTCGACGGGTGCCGTTTTCTGAAATTCCTTAAAGAAGCTTCGAACGTATGCCAAGAGTTTTTGGCTAGAGTCTCTTGATCCTTTTTCAAAATAACTATGACTTCCTGCCGTTGAATTTTCTTCGTAAATGGCGGCAGAGGAGTCGCCGGAAAATGTGATGATTTTTATATTGGGCTTAATCTGCCTAATAGCTCGGATTGTCTCGGCACCTGAGATGCCTGGCAGGTGATGATCAACGATTGCCACTGCGAAATCAGAAATGTATTCGCGAACACTTCGCACAGCTTGTTCGCCTCGGTCTACGGCGACAACATCAAATCCGCTCTGTTCAAGAAATCTTTTGAGCGACTCTCTTGCGCTCTCATCGTCTTCGACCAAAAGAATTTTAAACCTCATCAGCAACGTCCTCCTCCACTACTTCTATATCAAACTTAGTGCCAATGTTTCGGACTGGATCAATTTCGAGGCAACTCGTGAGAACTTAACCGGAATCGGATTTTAAGGGATATCTTCGATGTTTAAATTTTGGTCGAATTTTCGCTCACGACTGCGTTCATTCAGGCAAACCCTATCGCATTTTCCATAGAAATTCCTGACGCTTAAGGTGTGTTTGAAAAGTTTATATGTACTGATCGAATTTTCGATCAAGTAATGAGATGTCGCCTTATAGGGGTCATAACATCAACTCTTAGTATTTA
>CALCCV010000296.1 GCA_937900305.1 uncultured Pseudobdellovibrionaceae bacterium
CCATTGGAACATTCAGATCGAGACGCAGAAAAACATTCTTGCCGGCGAATTCAAAATCTTTCAGAGTCTTAATGCCACTCAAGCCTTTGGCCATCTTAAAGTCCCTTCTCGGCCATGTAGCGAGCCATATCAATCATTCTGTGAGAAAAGCCCGTTTCATTGTCATACCAAGAAAAAACTTTCGCCATTCGCGGACCTGAGATCATAGTGCAGGGCATATCGACAATCGATGAGTGGGTATTGCCGTTGAAATCCACGCTGACGAGCTCTTCATCCTCACAAGCCAAAACACCTTTGAGAGATGTTTGCGAGGCCTTGCGAAGGGCTTCGTTGATGCTCTCTTTGCTCATGTCTTTCAACGTGCAAAATGAAAAATCCACCAGACTGACGTTCGGTGTGGGCACACGAATCGAGTAGCCATCAATTTTGCCTTTTAAATCTGGCAAGACCAGGCCAACGGCCTTTGCGGCTCCCGTTGTCGTTGGAATCATCGACACCGCGGCCGAACGAGCCCGCCGTAAATCTTTGTGAGGAGCATCGAGAATTTTTTGATCATTGGTGTAACTGTGGATGGTCGTCATCAGACCTTTTTCAATGCCAAAATTTTCGTGCAAAACTTTGGCGACGGGAGCCAAGCAATTGGTGGTGCACGAGGCATTGGATAAAACAGTATGTTGAGCCGGGTTGTACTGCGTGTGATTCACACCGTAGACCACGGTCATATCTACGCCGTCAGCCGGAGCTGAAATCATCACGCGCTTAGCGCCACCTTGAAGATGCTTGAGATAATCTTCGCGACCTTTGAGCGCGCCCGTGCACTCGAGAACCAAATCCACGCCCCAATCCTTCCAAGGAATTTCGGCGGGATTTTTGTGGGCCGTGTACTTGATGGTTTTGCCATCGACCATTAACGAAGCGCCTTCGGTGCGAACGTCTTTGCCATATCGACCATGAGTGCTGTCGTGTTTCAACAAGTGCGCGGAACCTTCGAGGCTGTCGAGGCTGTTAATGCCCACGATCTCCAGCTCCTCAAATCCCGCACGAAAAAGAACGCGACCGATGCGACCAAAACCGTTGATTCCCACTCTCAAACGAGCCATTCGAATTCTCCTTGTTAAGACCTAGAAACGTCGTCCACAAGGAGGTGTTTTGTCAATGACTGACTCCACCTGCGCGATCACAAGGGCCAATGGATTTTTGGAAAGAGCGCCAGGGTGTTCAAACGGAGCTGTCGCGCCAGATCCGCTTCGCTAACGCCTTTCAGTTCGGCAACGACTTTCGCAGTGTGAACGACATAGGCCGGGACATTTTCTTTACCTCGGTGAGGAATTGGCGCCAGATAGGGCGAATCCGTTTCCACGTGCAGGCGGTCCAGCGGGACTTGGCGAACCGTATCGCGCAGAGATTGCGCATTTTTGAAAGTGACAACTCCGCTGATTGAAATATTGAAACCCAAATCTAAGGCCTGTTCTGCCAGCCAAGTGGTGCCGGTAAAACAGTGAATGAGGCCACGCACCCGGCCCCGAAACTCCTTGAGGATCGCGACGGTGTCTTCTTCGGCATCGCGCGTGTGAATTTCTACGGGCAAATTGAGTTTTTCGGCCAACGCAAGTTGATCGGCAAAGGCCTTTTTTTGCAGAGCTACATCGGAGTGTTTGTAGTAGTAATCCAAACCCATTTCACCGAGAGCGACCACGCCCGGTTTGTGCCCATTCTGCAAAATGAAATCTGCCGAATCTTGCGACCAAACCGCGCCCTCGTGAGGATGAATGCCGATCGTGCAATAAACTTGGCCGGGAAATTGTTCTGACAGTTGCACAACCACGGGCAAGTCGGCAGGTTCGGTCCCGATGGTGATCACGCGGTCGACCCCTAACAGTTTGGCCTGCGCCAAAATTTCACCTGGGGCCGGTTTCAATTTGTCCAAGTGGCAGTGAGTGTCGATCCAGCGCAGTTCAGACGTCACGAGTGCGTTCTCCCTCTGGGTGTTTTGGCCTTATCGGGCGATTGCAGGGTGGCGATGAGCGCTTCGAAACCCAGCAGTGGATCCCGATGAAAACTTTGATCCAATTGCAGTCGCAAAACCCGCTGCAAAATCTGATCTAAATTGTAGCGCAATCGCAGTCGATCGGGAAGGGTCTTGGCTTGTAGGTCTTGAAAAATCTCACCCGATTCGACCCCAGTCCGAATCACCTTCAACAATTGAGGTAAAACTTGAAGGACCTGGTCTTTGCTCTTGGCCCGCTGGCGCCAAGCTTCCTCGGCGAGGGGATTTTTTGCGGTGACCAAAATTTCAAGAAGGGTTTTGGCGTCATCTCGCAACTCGGACTCTTCGGGTGAAAGTTCAGGTGTGGCGACGGATGTGCCCGCTGCAAATTGCAAACTCAGCGAGCGCGATTGAATTGTGGTGGGCACCGAAGCTCGAGCCGGACTGATCAAAACAAACACGGTCCCAGGGGGTGGCTCTTCAAAAATTTTCAGCAGGGCATTCCCGGCGGCGAGACTCATTTTTTCAGCGTGCCCAAAAATCACAAAACGGTGAGATGTTGTTTTTTGCAAGCTTAAAAATCTTTGAACGCCGTGAATCTCTTCGACCTTCAAAATTTGGCCAGGTTCCGAGTGAAAAAATAGCGCCTCGTGAGCCTTGGCCGCGATTCTCAAGCAAGAGCCGCAATAACCGCAGCTTTGACCTGGCGTTGTTTCACAGAGGTAGTTTTGCGCAAGCTTTAAGGCACTCTGTTCTTTTTCAACTTGATCGGGACCTAAAAACAGCAGACTCAGACTGTCGCGCAGGCGCAGTTCGGGCGAAGCCAATCTTTCGAGCCATTTGGCGGCACTGCTCTTTGGTTGGTGAAGGCGGTCGGATGAAATCTCTCCAGACATCAAGAGTCCTTTTTGGCGGGCGGCGCAGGGGTCAGCCAATTGCGTTTTGCAAACTCCGTTTTGAGGAGCGCGGTGAGTTCCTGCAAACTCTGCTCGCCATTGAGCACGAGCCAACCCGCCGCATTGGTTTTCGCTTGCCGCAAAAATCCTTGGCGCACGCGATTGTGAAACTCACTGCTCTCGGATTCGATGCGGTCTTTTTCGGTTTGCGAAGGGCTGGCCCCATCGGTCGAACGCTTCTGCATTCGCAATTGTGCCACCTCGAGGGGCACATCAATCAGAATTTGCAATTCGGGGATTAAATCTTCGGTGGCAAATGCGTTTAGCCATTCGACGGATTCCCAGGAAAGGTCACGGCCCTGCCCTTGAAAGGCCAGAGAGCTGGCGGTGAATCGATCACACAAAACCCAAACGCCCTGAGCCAGAGCTGGCTTGATCACGCGGGCCACGTGTTGATGGCGGGCGGCTTGATAAAGTAGCAGTTCGGCGCGGGCCGAGGGAGCTTCACCCGTCGGTCGGCAGCGCAAAATCAATTCGCGAATCTCTTCACTCAAGGGTGTGCCGCCAGGTTCGCGAGTCATTTGCACGCGATGGCCTTGCGCGGTCAGCTCTTTTTCTAGACATTTCATGAGGCTGGATTTGCCAGACCCGTCAAGGCCCTCAAACACAATTAATGGCATTCTCTTGATATCTTACGGATGCTCGCTGCTGTCACTGCCCAGTCACCGTCCCTGGGATTTTTTGCGCTGCGCGCTTGCTCCCGTCGCGAAGATCGGTTAGCTCTATATCCCTTCTGGACAGTTGAGACCCTTATATTCAGACCGTAATTAGACCCGTTAAAGTGAGGCGAGCATGTTGACAGCTTTGGTGATCATTCACATTTTGGTGGCCCTTCTTCTCATCGGCTTGGTGTTGATCCAAGATTCCAAGGGTGGTGGAGCTCTGGGTATCGGTGGTGGTGGCGGTTCTAACAGCATCTTGGGGGCGACGGGTGCGCAGACTTTGGCTGCACGGATGACTCGTGGATGTGCGGTGGTTTTTGCGCTCTCTTGCATTTGGCTTGCTCGCGAAGTGCATCAGAGCACTCGTTCGGTCATTGATTCTATGCCAGTGGCTCCCGCGGGACCGATCGTTCCGAGCGCCACTCAGCCGGCCACTCCAGGCACCAACGCCACTGCGACGGCGACAGATCCCCAAGCCAGTCCGCCTCCTGCGGGAACACCTGGAGTTGATGGTTCAGCACCTGCGGCGGGTTCTGCTGCGCCGACCGAAGCTAGTCCTAAGTCTGAAGACACTCCGAAATCCAATCAATAGTTTCTGCAGCCCCTTTACCTTTTTCGGTGTTTAGCGAGATAATGGAAGCTATGGGGCATCGTCAAGTTACATGGGCTCTTCTTCTGGTCGCCGGAGTTTTACTCATCATCTCTGGTTTTTATTGGAAGTCCCAAACGCAAAAACAGCAGGCAAAAGGTTTGGCCATGGCCCAAGTGGTTTGGCTTGATGGAACTTTGCGATTGCAACGCTCCTGGAAATCTGACTGGGAAGTTGTCAGTGACGAGGCCGTTCAGAAAAAGAATCTCAGGCTGGGGCGGGCCGATCGGTTGGATGTTCAGGGCGGTGAAGGTTTGATCATTGAGTTTGCCAAGGGTGAACGGGTGCATCTTCAACGCGGGGCCTTAGTCACACTTGAGCTTTTGGACGGAACACCCCTTTTGATTTTGCATCGTGGATTGGTCGAAGTGGATCGATTTGGCCAAAATCAAGTTTTTATCAGCCACTTAGGCAAGCGATACTCTCTGGCAGATTGGAACTCGCGGCTCTTGGAAGTGAACAAAGAGTCCTCGCCTGTGGCGGCTCACAAAGTCGAAAAAAATCTAACAAAAGATATGATCGATTCTTCGATTAAGGCCAATCGAACTTACTTTATGAAGTGCTTTGCCCATCATCTACAAAAAAAACCAGAAGCCAAGGGTGGGCTGGTGTTGAATTTTACAATTCAAGCTTCGGGCAAAGTGATTGGCCCTGAAATTGTCGATTCTGTTTTTATGGATCGGCAATTTCACGATTGCGTGATCGATGGCTTGACTCGCATTCCCTTCCCTAGTTTTGAGGGGGACTCGGTGACGGCGATGATCCCGATGCAGTTTCAATAAATCATTCATTAAAAGCAGACATTAAGCATACATTAACGGTAATCATTGAGATAATCGATGCGCTCTGGCACCCAGGGCTCAAACAGGCCCTCAAGTTCATAGACGGCATTATCAACCACTTTTTGCTCTTTCAGAGGTTGCATAGACAGCAGGAAGTGTTCGTCCATCATTCCTTGAGCCATGAACTGAGATCGCAAATTCAAAAATGCACGTTCGCCCAAAACGCGACGACGAATCAGGTCATCCATCCCTTTCAGAAGCTCTTCGGGCGTGTAGTTGTAGTTGTAAATCATGTCTTGGGCGATGGTCGAAACCGCGGGAAGCTTGAGTCTTCCGTCCTGATACAGATCCAGCGCGATTTGAAACGTGTTGTAAGTCGGGAGAGTCCTTCGACCAAACCGCAAATAATATTCCGGATCTGTGTCAGTCGCTAAATTGATATAGATTTTTTCGATGGGATCTTGTTCCACAATCTGACTTTGCAGCATCAATATGGTGTCGACCTGATCACCTGTGACGTTGAATTTAGTCAACACCTGGCGAATTTCGCTGGTGCTCAGGCGACGGGCACAAATGTCAGAATACAAGTTATAAATGATGGCATCGCTTTCGCTATCGTCACCAAAACAGATCTGGCGCACGTCAGGACTTAAGCGGGTTCGCAACTGCAATAGAGACTGAAGTTTGTAGCCCACTTGTTTGCGAAGTCGCCAAAATCGACCGGGCCTCAGATTTTTTAGATTGTCCTTGTAAAAACAGCCCAGCGGAAAAATCTCGTCGAATTTAAATTTCTCGGCAATCCGTTCTTCCATTTGGGGAGGGGAGGCGGTGATGAAGTAACATGGGAAAAACATCTGGTTGGCGGCTTGAATTTTGCGCTCTTCGGCCAGGCTTTGCAAAAGAGTGTTGGTGGCCGGAATGTTTTTTTTAGTGAATGCTTTTTCTAAAACAGTTTGCAGCAGACCACTCAGCGAATTGATAGCTGTGTCGAGATAGGTTTGATCCAAATCCCAGATAAAAACAGTTTCGACATTTTTTTCGAGATCCAAGGATGCATATCGAAAAAACACAACGTCGCCGGTGATTTCAGAGCGTGAGGTCCAATCTGCCATAGCGGCCATCATTCCTCGTTTTAGCTCACATTGCCATCTCTTTCGGATCATGTTACTGGCCAGCTCATGAAGTTTCGACTCGATCTCACCCACGCTGAGCCTCTGCCAATTAAACTCTGCGTAAGCCAGTTGAGCTGGCGGGCGGTGGCCAGTTGGAATGCCTGTTTGCCAGGTGTGGCCATTCACGGTCATATGGTGGTCATGGCTGGGGCTGAATCCGTTGAGGTTGAAAAGCCGGATTCGACCATCCTTAACTTTTCCAACTTGCAAAAATCGGAAGCCCTCGATTTTTTTTCAAGCCTTTATCCTGACTTGGGAATTTATCATTGGGCGCATTTGTGGGAGTGGCTACAGCATCCAACCGTGAAAAATTCATTTCCGTTTTCGTTTGCGGACCTCACTGAATTTGTGCATCTCCATATTTCGCGAGATTTTGAGATCGCACTGGCTCATTTTTGGCGGGCACCGGCTTCTTTTCAGCAGTGGGCGCTCGATAAAAAATTGCAGGGTCGGGATCTCGTGGCTCTGCAAAGTTGGCCACAAGCGCTGTGGTCGCAAAGCATTCTGGAGATGATCGCAATGTCACCGCTTTCTAAGTCCGATGCGCTTCAGTGCATTGAGTGGTTGGGAGATCTTGCGGGGATGGATGTGGATTTTTCAGGTGTTTGGTCGATGCCCGCTGCGCAGTGGTTGCAGCAACTCCGCAAATTGAGGTTTGCCGAGTCTGCGGCCCGAGATGCCAGCGCAAAAAATTGGTTAGCGGCTGTACCTAAAGCGAAAGGGTTGAGTTGGCAGTGGGTGCGACAGGGAGATCAGACCGGTGTCGACATCAGGGCTTTCGTGCGCGGCCCGCAAGAGCTTGAACGCCAGCTGGAAAGTTTAAAAAAACTCTTCAGTGCCTGGTCAGGCAGAGGGGACCTCACATGAATTCAGTTTTGCAGTCGGTTTCAAAAATTCAGATTGATCGCCTCTTTGTTCACCCGGAGGCGCTGGACACGGTGATTTGCCAGCGGGTTGCGGCCGCACTTCCTGATTTGCCGATCGAGATGGCCGAACAGACTCCGTTGGGCCCCGAACGAGATCGATTGTCTGCCGACGAATATGTTCGTTCAAAACGGTCGCTGTGGCTGACGCCTTTTCGTGGAACTTTTTTTAAACGCTGTCCCGGGGCCACTCAAAAAAAAGTTTTGAACTGTTGCAACTACCACGTTTTAAATTTGGGTTCTCAGTGCAATTTCGATTGCAGCTATTGTTATCTCCAAAGTTATTTGCAACATAAGACTTTAAAGATTTACACCAATGTGGATTCGGCTTTGGCAGAGTTGCGCGAGATGGCTCAAGAGCACGGGCATCTGCCATTTCGGGTAGGTACAGGCGAAATCATGGACAGCTTGAGTTTAGATCCTCTCACTTTGGTTTCGCGTGATTTGATAGCTTTTTTCGCAAACTATCCGAAGTGGACTTTGGAATTCAAAACAAAATCTGACTTTGTGGATCAGTTTTTGGATGCACCTCATGCGGGGAACGTGGTTGTGAGTTGGAGCGTGAATCCCGCCGAAATTGTGAATCGAGAAGAGCACGGCACTGCGCGCTTGGCTGAGAGATTGGCGGCGGCCCGGCGCTGTCGGAATCGGGGATTCCAAATTGCTTTTCACCTGGATCCGATGATCTATTTTCCGGATTGGCAGCTCCATTACGCCGAGTTAGTTGATCAAATCACCAGCCAGTTCTCACCCGATGATGTCAATGTCATTTCAATGGGCGCACTTCGATTTCAACCCGAGCAGCGATTTTTAATGAAAGAGCGTTTCGGCCTCAAAAGCCTCGTCACCAGTGCAGAGATGTGGCCCTCTGAAGGCGGGAAGCTGCGCTATGATTTTCAAATTCGCAATCAGATGTTCGACTTTGTTATCCAAAGATTTCGTGGACACAACTCACGCTGGCGAATTTTTCTCTGCATGGAAACACCGGAGACGTGGATACAGTCTTTGCAGCAAACTCCGATGCAGGTGGAGGGGTTGCGAGATCTGTTTCGGCCATTGCCGAAGCTCGCGCTTGAGACTGAGGTTGCGACCCAAGTTACAAATGGAGTGCAGTCGTGAGTCGCATCGATGTTCAGCGCGGTGAAACGGTCTGGACTGATTTTGTCAATCCGACCGCGAAGGATCTCAAATCGATTGCAGCAGAATTTCAAATTTCGCTCCGAGCTCTGCAAGCCGTGATGGCTCCTGAGCACCTACCAAAACTTGAAGTGAATGGCTCGTGGAC
>CALCCV010000297.1 GCA_937900305.1 uncultured Pseudobdellovibrionaceae bacterium
GGTGGGTGTGGCGATCGGTTGGTTGTGGCAAATGGGTTGGACCAAATTTTATCTGCGTTTTGATGAATATCCATTGTGGTGGATGCCGCTGAGTTTCTTGTTGTTTTCGATAGCTCATGAAATTTATTTTTATTTTTCACATCGCTGGATGCACCAGCCGAGAGTTTACCGGCGTATTCATGCGATTCATCACCTTTCGCTTGAACCCAGTCCCTGGGCTTCGTTTTGTTTTCATCCAATGGAGGCAGTGATCGAGTCTTTGATTTTGCCGATATTGGTGTGCACGATTCCGATTCACCCTGTGGTTTTTATAACCTATTTGACCGTGATGACCATTTCAGCAATAAACAATCATTTGGGAATTGAGCTGATGCCGAGATGGCCGGTGAGTGAACACCTGATTAGTGCATCTCATCATGCAGATCACCATCGCTATTTCAAATGCAACTTTGGCTTATACTTTACAGTTCTAGATCGAGTGTTTAAAACTCAGCGTCGAAAAAAGTATTTTTCAGTGCAGAACGGTCAGACGTCAGACGTCACCAGAAGTCAGAAGTCAAAATTGAAAGTTAGCAAGCAAGCTGTCGACCATCGCAAAGATCGACGGCGATGAGGAATTTGTTTCTGGAAATTTTGAATCTGAGAGGTTTCTGTCTGAAGGTTCTGCCGTCGAAGCCAAATCGGATTGCGAAGAGGCCATGGGATTCACTCCATCCTTCACGAAGATGCCGACGAGACGACGGCGCTTTAAGATTTTTTTTCGGAGAAAATCGCTGACGCCTCTCTTGTTAGCGCGATCATAAATTTCGATGTGGCCATGTTTCCCGCCGCGATAGACCAGAATAGCTCCGTGAGGCGCATCGGCAATTTTACGAAAAACTTTTGGATCCGCTTTCATTAAATTGATAAACCCTAAATCCTTTAGATTTTTTAAGCCTTCGATGGCGTCATCGGCTTTTTTGCCAGCAGGATAGTGATCAATCAATCCCGCATTTAACAAGGCCAATTTGACGGCGCGATAGCAACGTGGAACTTTGCGAGGTTTTAATTTCGATCGGGCAAAGCGGAGCATTTGGTGCACTTCTTTGGATTCTTCATAGGCGACAATTTGATTTTTGAGACCTTCTGGCAAAGCCATTTCTTTGAAATCTTGCGAAACATAAGACTTTTCAGTCTCACCGTGGCGTGCGGCCTGAAAAGTCGGGATCTCGTCGGTGTGAAATTCGGCCAGTTCTGAAGTTGAATAGTTGTCCCACCACGCCAAAAGTTCTGTGAATTTTGTTTTTAGAAAAGAACCTTCGGGGAAAGGGATGACATCAGAGCTTTCCATTGCATCCTCAGCAAGACTTTCGGCCATCTCGGGTTCATTTTCGACAGAAGATTCAGAGGGTGAACTGTCATCACTGTTGTCTTCAACCCCGAGGATCGTGAACCAATTGTTTTTTAAACCTAAATTGGCTGGAAAAAGAACCATCTCGGGTTCACGGGGGGCGCTGCCTTCACGGACTTCGTTGGAATTTAAAATTCGCGCTAGGTGAGTTTCGGGGTTGTGATAAACAGCGCTCACCTTGCTAGCGAGTTTGTCTTCCAATTTTCGATTTTCCCAAAAAGCCTTTTGAAAAGAATTTCGCACCAGTTGCATTTGCTCTTGCGGCTGCAATCCGAGAGCGTTAACGATCCAGTTTCGCTGATTGTCGAGCAAGGTTCGGAGGGTGCTCTCTTTCAGATTTTCGGAGTCTGGCAAGGTCGTAGCGAGCGGGATTTCAAGTAAGGTGCCTTTTTCTAGTATCCGGAATTCAGTTTGAAGATCTGATTTTCTGAAGACGGTGAGGGCAGGAGTGTCTTCTTTAACTTCCACGAGAACCATTGTACGAGACTCTTGATTGAAAAGCTGTTCAATGGAATTGCGAATTTTTGAATCAATGAGAACACTGGCGAGAGACATGGCCATTATAGCGAGAATCCAATTTCGAAAATGAAAGATTCGACGAATTTTGATTTGAACTGTTCTCGTTAAATTAGACAAATTCAATTCGGCCCGCTTTCTTTTGCACCTTCGCGCGACTTTACGTTCACGACGTTCACGCGACATCGTCTCAATGTTTGGTAGTTACAAAATCGAGGCCGCCATGTGCGTCTCACGGTGAGACAAAAAGATTGTGGCGGGTGGTTTTTCGGAAGTTGAGCGTTTTGCGTTCGGAATCGATCTGTAAAGAGGATGTGATCCTCTGTCCTGACCGTGCACAGGTGGAAACTTGATGAACAGTGCGGTTCTCAGTCTGTGATGGAAATTCAAATTGCCTGGAAATGTAGGAAGTTGCTGTTAGCATTAAGGCAGGGGTATGGGGGTTTCATGAATTCATTCGTTTTTCATCCACCGGCGCAAATTCAATTTATGCGCTTGAATCAAAAAATCAATATTGGTTTTTATTACGATCTGACAGGGAAAATTGACTTGGGAATTGGTCCAGATGTGAACTTGGTCGTACTGGATATGCTTCACGTCACGGAGCTTTCAAAATTTGGGTTCTTGAGCTTTCACAATTGGATTTATCAGATGAGTGCACGCCAGCCCTTACTTCGGATCCATTTGAAAAACTGCCCTCGTGATTTTCTGCAGGCTCTGCAGAGTGGACACCACACTCTGCCGGAGAATGTTTTTATTGAATCATTTTTTGCGACCTACATGAATTCGCAATCGGAAGTCGCCGAAGATTATCTTTTGATGGCGGGAATTCACTTTTTTCAAGATGAGAGGACTCGTGAAATTCATTGCGAGATTCCCGAAAGCATCTTGGGACGATCTGGAGCCAAATTGACTTTGCAGGAGACGGCTGGTCAACTCGCGGGCAATCTGCGAAATTGTGGCATTATCTCTCGAATCCAAGACCACGGCTACAGCCTCCTCTAAGGGATGATCCTAGACAGTCTGGCCGCCGCGGGTTAGATTGGAAAAATGGCAAGTCCACTCATTAGCGCAGTCAACGTTAGCAAATCTTTCGCGGGTCGAAGTCTTTTTAAAAATCTCAGTTTGAGTCTTTATGACGGAGAACGTTCGGGCCTTTTAGGGCCGAATGGAGCCGGGAAATCGACTCTGATGGGGATATTGGCCAGAGAGCTTGATCCCGATTCGGGAGAGGTCATCGCGCAAAAAGGCGTGCGAGTGGGCTATTTGCAGCAGACTCCCAAGTTTGCCAAGGGACTCGATCTTTTGACGGCCTTATTGGGGCCTGATCCTGAGCACAATGAAAAGTTGTCGCTCGCCTACGAATGGCTCTCGCGTTTAGAGCTGATTCAATTCGGCGAATACAGCGAAGTTTCGAGTCTGTCGGGCGGATGGCAAAAACGTTTGGCTCTGGCTTGTGAACTGATCAAAGAACCCAAAGTGCTGCTCTTGGATGAACCAACGAATCATCTCGATGTCAGTTCGATCTTGTGGCTTGAGGAGTTTTTGAGCGAAAGTTCCATGGCGCTTTTAATGATTACGCACGATCGGTTGTTTTTACAGCGAGTGTGCAATTGCATTTTTGACCTAGATCCGCGCAATCCCGATCTCTTTCATCGCTTTGACAAAGATTATATCTCCTACCTTGAAGAAAAAGATTTGATGCTTCAGGCCCAGGCGCAGAGATTTCAGGCTTCAAAAAACACGTTGAGCCGAGAAAAAGAATGGCTGGCTCGTGGAGCAAAGGCTCGACAAACCAAACAGAAAGCTCGTATTGAACGAGCCCATGAATTGACTGAGGACGTCGCTTTTTTAAAGGAAAAAAATCGCCGACTGGTTGCTAGCATTGAGTTTTCAGATTCAGCGAGGGTTCCTAAGAAGCTGGTGGATTTGAAAGCTGTCACTTGCGGGTATGGAGAAAAAATTCTTTTCAAAAATTTCACTTACACGTTGTCTGGCAAGGCCCGTTTAGGGTTGTTGGGGGACAACGGGGTCGGTAAGAGTTCGTTTGCAAAACTGCTCATCGGTCAATTGGAACCGCTGGCGGGAACGGTGGACGTTTCGGAAAAGATTCAAGTCGCCTATTTTGAGCAACACAAACAAACATTGCGTGAAGACCTTAGCGTGTTGCGAAATGTATGTTCTGACGGAGACTACGTGCACTTGCAGGGTCAGCCGATTTTTGCAAAGTCCTACCTTGAAAAGTTTTTATTTCGGTATGACCAGATGGATTTGCCAGTAGCCAAACTTTCCGGCGGCGAGAAAAGTCGATTGCGAATCGCCCAACTGATGTTGCAGGATTCAAATTTGTTGATTCTGGATGAGCCAACCAACGATTTGGACGTAACCACGTTGGATGTTTTACAGCAGGCCCTTTTGGATTTTCAAGGCGCCGTTGTCTTGGTCACCCATGATCGATATTTCTTGGATCAAGTGACAAATGAAATTTTGGCGTTCGAAGCCAATGCTGAGGGAGATGCCGGTGTCAGAATTGAAAAGTTTCAGACGTATTTTCAGTGGGAAAAATGGCATGCAGATCGCCCCGCTCGCGACAAAGCTGCCGCTGTAGCGGCTAAAGAGGCCGCCTTAACCGAAAAAAAATCAGGCAAGAGCCGTTTGTCATTTAAAGAAAAATTTGAATTGGAAGGTATGGAGGCGAGCATCGCCAAACTGGAAGGCGAAATCAAGCAACTCGATCAATTGGTAGCGAAGCCCGAGAACATGAGTCAGGCGACGTTGCTCGCGGAAAGTTACGCGAAGATGGGTCAATTGCAAGGTGACTTAGAAAAGATGTTTGCCCGGTGGCAGGAGCTGACTTCTCGAAATGAAGCGTAAGAGCAGCCGGACCTGGCCCGCGAGATCACTCTTACAGATCCATTTTATTTTTATGACCTTACATTTGCCGCTGGCGTTTTTCCACAGCGAGTGCGGCCTCACGGACAACTTCGCTGAGGGTCGGGTGGGAGTGAAAACTTCGACCCAAATCTTCGCTGCTACCGGAAAACTCCATCGTCACGACAATCTCGCCGAGAAGCTCAGATGCCCGCGGGCCAACGATGTGGCCACCCAAAATACGATCTGTGGTTTTGTCAGCTACAATTTTTACGAAGCCTTCGGTGAAGCCAAGGGCTTTGGCGCGCGCGTTGGCGAGAAATGGAAATTTTCCAACATTGACGCTGAGGCCTTGCTCTTTGGCTTGCTCCTCAGTCAGACCGACCGAAGCAATTTCAGGGTGAGTGTACACCACGCTGGGAACGGTGTTGTAATTCACATGTCCATGCCCGGTTGAAATAAATTCGGCGACCGCCACACCCTCTTCTTCCGCTTTGTGCGCTAACATAGGTCCACGAATGACGTCACCGATGGCGTAAATATTCGGCACACTGGATTGAAGATGATTGTTCACTTCGATTCGGCCCTGTTTGTCTTTCGCAATACCAACGGCCTCGCACCCGAGTCCGTCGGTGAAGGCCTTGCGGCCGATGGCGACCAAGACCACTTCCGCTTCGAGCGAAGACTGTTTTTCATCTTTCACGGATTGAACAGTTAGCTGAATGGCCTTGGCTCCGACCTTCGCGTCAGTGACTTTGGTTGAAAGAAGAAAATCCACGCCATCTTTCACTAAATTTTTCTTTAAAACTTCGACGCATTCTTTATCTAAAACTCCGCAGAGGTGATCTGCGAATTCAACGACGGTCACCTTTGTTCCGAGGCGGCTCCACACAGATCCCATCTCTAGACCGATGACCCCACCGCCGATGACGGTCATGGTTTTTGGTACAGACTCCAGACTCAAGGCGCCAGTGGAAGTGACAACTTTCTTTTCATCGATCTTTAAGAAAGGCAGAGAGACGGGGACACTGCCAGTTGCGATCATAATATTTTTTGTGGTTAGGGTTTCTTCACCCTTTGCTCCAATAACCACCACTGTGTTGGCAGTTTTGATTGTTCCAGTGCCATTGAAAACGGTGATTTTATTTTTACGCATCAAAAATGAGACACCACCGGTGAGTTCTTTCACCACTTTGCTCTTGCGGGCCATCATGGTTTCAAGATCAAGTTCGATTTTGCTGACCTTGACGCCGTGATTTTTGAGATCGTGGTGAGCGGCTTGAAAGTGTTCAGAACTCTCAAGGAGCGCCTTTGAAGGAATGCAGCCGACATTCAAACAGGTTCCACCGAGCGTTGGATCCTTTTCGATGATTGCTGTTTTGAGGCCCAATTGCGCCGCCCGAATAGCTCCGACATAACCACCGGGACCACTTCCGATGACAACAAGGTCAAATTGATTTTCACTGGTTTCAGCCATTTTTTTGCACTCCCGGTTCAGTGATTTCGCGAACTAACTTTTGGCCATCAAATTTCTAACAACAAGCGCTCAGGATCTTCGATGCCTTCTTTGATTTTCACGAGAAAGGTCACAGCCTCTTTGCCATCAATGATGCGATGGTCGTAAGAGAGGGCCACGTACATCATTGAGCGAATTT
>CALCCV010000298.1 GCA_937900305.1 uncultured Pseudobdellovibrionaceae bacterium
TGGGTTCAGCCAAGGTGTCGCTATTCTTTTTTTGGCAAGCGACGGTCGCCATAAGAACAGCCACCAGTAAAGCACTGAATTTTTTTTGGGGGGCTTTTTCAAGTACAGTCATTACAGACCTCCTGCGCCGTTCTTCCCCTTTTCTTGAGCCAGTGACAATAGTTTGAAAGAAAACCCATAGAAATAATTGGCATCTTAAAAAAAATGAATTTCTACATTAGGAGTTTGTTTGGTGCCATCTTTGGGCCATTCAGCGAAAAACTTTCTGAAGCTCTCAATCGCGGAGGCCGTCGTCTTGTTAATTGCATTTTACTAAGAACGGCGCGTGACAAACTTTGGCATTGGCGTTGAGAACGGTGAGACATTATTTGATTCGGTAGTTGTAGAAGTTCCAATCCATTGGAAGAATGAATCTCTTTGAACGGGGATGAGGAGGCGTGAAATGAAGATTTGGATCGCATGACTTTGATCAATTTCAATTTATTTTTGACCTGAGCGTTGACGTTTTACTTTTGGCGTTTGCACAACACTTTTGATTTTCCGAAATGATTGGGGAGGGGCCGTTGGGCCTCATTTACAATGCGGCGAAACCACTGGTCTGGGAATCTTTAGACGATCTTTTGAAATTCAAGGTGGGTGTCGTCAAGGGCTCATCAATGAAAAAGATTTTGATGCTCGAGTCGCAAGCGGTCAACAAAAGGTGGAAGAGGTGGTTGAGGATCAAAATAACGTTATGGAAGTCGCCAATCAGCGAATTCCAGTTGCGATCATTGATAAAAATGTTTTGAAACATTTGATGGATAACGATAAAGCGTTGGCGAAGTTTAAAGACGACGTGGTGTTTCACCCTAAGGTTTTAATCAATCAAAAGATTTTTGTCGCGTTTAAGAAGAGCAAAGGGGCCGAAGCGATTCGAAACATTCTCAACGCCGGGTTAAAGAAAGTAAATATCGAGGAAATCAAACGAAGTTATTTTGGTGGAAAGAGTAAATAGCTATGATTCTCAAAGGAAAGACCGCATTCATTTCAGGTTCTTCAAGTGGTATCGGATTTGGCATTGCCGAGTGCATGGCGCAAGCGGGTGCTAAAATTTTTCTTCATGGCATCGAAGATGTTGCCGTTCTGGAATCGCGAGCTCGCCAAATTCGAGAAAAACACTCGGCTGAGGTCAAGGTCTTTTCGGTCAACTTAGGGGATCCCAAGGCAGTGCTCGATTTTTGTGGCCAAAGTGTCTTTTCGGAAATTGACATCTTGGTGAATAACGCCGGAATTCAGCACGTCAGTCCGATCGAAACCTTTCCGCTTGAGAAATGGAATCTGGTGTTGCAGCTGCATTTATCGACGCCATTTTTATTGATGCGGCAAATTTTGCCTAAGATGCGCGAACGAGGCTGGGGAAGAGTTATCAGTGTGGCTTCAGTGCACGGTCAGGTGGCTTCTCAACAAAAAGCCGCTTACGTTTCAGCCAAGCACGGCGTGATTGGCCTAACTAAAGTCGCTGCACTGGAGACCGCTGGAAGTGGCATTACCGTCAATGCGATTTGTCCGGGGTGGGTCAGAACGGCCCTCGTTGAAGCTCAAATTGCAACGAAGGCCAAAGAAAAAAATATCTCCGTGGAAGCCGCCGCCCGAGAGCTGTTGGCCGAAAAACAGCCCAGTCTTAAATTCACCGAGCCTTCCGATATAGGTGCGATGGCCGTTTTTCTCTGTTCGACGGCGGGTAACAATTTAACGGGACAATCTCTCACGATCGATGGCGGCTGGACGGCGCAGTGATTTGAGGGGGGAAGATGGAAACTCACTTCACCCCGAATTTGAGCTCTTCCATAATCGACAGTAGTTTTTGTCGAGTGTTGGGTTCAGACAAAGAGTGGCCAGAGTCAGGCACCATCGTGAGTTTGGCTGCGGGCCAGGCTCGATGCAATTCCCAAGCGCTGATCGGTGGACAAACGACGTCATAGCGACCCTGAACTATCCAAGCTGGAATGTGTTGAAATCGAGGAACTTGCTCGAGCAAATAGTTGTCAGTTAGAAAAAATGCATTGTTGGTGAAGTAGTGACATTCGATTCTTGCGAATGCGAGGGCCAGATTTGGTTCACCGAAGTCGTCAACGGCGGCTTGGTCAAAATACAGATGCGAAGTCCCGGCTTCCCACTGACTCCAGCGCTTGGCGGCTTCGAGGCGAATGGCTTCATCTTCGCTGGTTAAAAGTTCGTGATACGCCTTAACCAAATCATTTCGTTTTTGCGGAGGAATGATTTCGAGGTATTTTTCCCAAAGATCTGGATAGAGATAGCTTGCCCCTTCTTGATAAAACCAACGAATCTCTTTCGGGCGGCAAAGAAAAATTCCACGCAGAACCATGGCGCTAATGGCCTCGGGGTGGCGTGAGGCGTAGGCAAGTGCAAGTGTCGATCCCCAGCTGCCGCCGAAGACGATCCACTTTTCGATTCCGAGTCGTTCGCGAATTTTCTCAATATCTGCAACAAGATCCCAAGTCGTATTTTCACGCAATTCGGCGTGAGGTGTGCTTTGGCCAGACCCACGCTGATCAAACAAAACAATACGATAGTGTTTGGGATCAAAAAGTTGCCGATAGTGGGGTTGCAATCCACCGCCGGGACCGCCATGTAAAAATAAAACGGGTTGGCCATTGGGAGATCCCGCTTGCTCTACATGGATTTCGTGGAGTGGAGAAACCTTTAAACGTTCAGTTATGTAGGGTTCGATGGCCGGGAAAAGTTCGTAGGTCATGATGGTCCTTTCTGCGAAGATGCGGTGGATAAAAGATCCGAAAGTTTTTGTCGGGGGCGGGGCCATACTCGAGAAATTTTTTCAGCGGATAGAAAACTTCCTGCGCAGGCAACGTCATTCATCCATGCAAAATCTTGGATCGTAACTCCCAAGGCCTGGGCCAGATGGTATTCATCAATCAAGTTAGAAGCAAAGACTCCGGGGTCATCCGTGTTGAGAGTGACGAATTGACCGGCCTCGAGTAGTTTTTTGAGAGGATGTTTTGAATAAGTATTTACAGACTTAGTCAGGTGATTGCTCCAAGGGCACACCTCTAAAATAATTTGACGGTCTCGCAAGAATTGCAGAAGCGATGGATCTCGAATGGCTTGAATGCCGTGACCAATCCGTTGGGCTCCGAGCAACTCGACGGCGCCGCGCATTCCCGCGGATGAATTGGGATAGATCGTTTCTCCGGCGTGAATTGTGATTGGCCACGTGCCTCGCAGCGGTTGAAATAGGCTTTGGAATTGCGACGGCTCAAACCGATCTTCTGAATCGGCCAGGTCCACTCCGACGAAGTCTTCGCGTCGGTCCAGCGCCCAATCGCGAAGGGCGAGAAGTTCACCAAGAGTTTTGGTGCGCTGAAAAATCAAGATCAGACCCACGGCGATGGGCCACGTCCTTTCAGCTCGTGCAATTCCTCGCAAAAATGCATTCAAGATCTGATCGGGCTTCAATTGTGGATTCGCTTCGGCGACAAAGGTTGGAGAAAATCTGAGTTCTAAGATGCGAACACCATCGTTGACGGCGTCCTCGCAGACTTCGAAGGCCAAACGCTCTAAGATTTCTGCGCTCTGCAAGAGATCTCGCATGGATGTAAATTTGCGCAAGACACTGTCTAAATCTGCAAAGGGCTCTGTGATGAGAAAGGATTGCTCCAGTTCGGTGAGCGACATCGTTTGAAATTGTGGCAGGGTGCGAGCGATCTCGATGGCGGTGGACCAGCGTAGGGAGCAGTCGAGGTGGCGATGCAGCTCCACTTTCGGCAAAGATCGAAGGTGTGTTTCCATAGTTTTGGAGAGTACGCCCAACTTTCCCTCATGTAAAAGCAGGTAAAGGATTGACGCGCTTTAACTTTCTTGATTCCTTTGGGGCACAAAAATCCTTCTCCAGGAGAGACCCATGACAGAGCCCATCTCTTCACCGAATCCACTGTTTAAGAATCCGCAAAGAGACCCCGAATTTGCAGCGGTTGTGAAAACTCGAGATGGACGTGCCATCAACGTGGCAGATCCCCGTGCCTCAAGGGCTCTAATCAGCTTGATGGACATGTACGCTGTGCTGGGTGGGGCTGCATCTCACTTCGGTGGGCCCTCGGCATTGGCGGAGTTGATGTCGAGTGCTCATGCCTTCATGTTTGATTTTGCGAAATCTACGAAGAGGGATTGGCAAGAGCTGTTTTTGTTTACGAACGACGTCGGTCATTGTGAAAATGGACTCTATGCTCTGAAAGCGAATTATGGTTTGGCCGGTTTGAATTTAGATTCGCTGCGAGGTTTTCGTTCGCTGCAATCGGCGCTCACGGGGCATGGCGAAGTTCATCTCTTTCCTGAAGGTGTTTATTTGAGCAACGGCCCGTTGGGCTCCGCTTTTCCGCAAACTCAGGGACTGGCGCTGGGCGAGCGCTGGTCAGGTCGCAATCGCACCATCGTTTCTGTCATTTCAGACGGAGCTTGTATGGAAGGAGAAGCGAAGGAGTCTCTGGCAGCGATCCCGGGATTGGCGCAGCGAGGTTTGATGAGTCCCTACATTTTGATCATCAGCGATAACAATACAAAACTCACGGGTCGGATCGACAAAGATTCTTTTTCGATGGAGCCGACATTTGCATCGCTGGGCGCTTTGGGTTGGGAAGTTTTGAAACTGGAGAATGGCCACGATTTGCAGGCCAGTTTCACCACGATGGAGCGGGCGTACGAGTTGGCTCTGAAGAATCCGAAAAAACCTGTCGCCATCCACGCAAAAACCATCAAAGGATTTGGCACCAAAAAAACCGCTGAATCTGAATCGGGCGCCCATGGATTTCCACTCAAGAAGGTCTCGGAAATGAAAGACTTCTTAACTGAAATTTATGATGGCGAAAAATTTCCTGAGGTTTTCAATTCATGGATCACGGATTTGACTCGCGTTGAAACCGAAATCAATCTCCATAAAACTCCTGACACTGGCGAAAAAATTCAGGTGGGTGTGGCCAAGGCAATGACACTCGCCCGCAAGAGTGGCTTGCCGGTTGTTTCGGTCACCTCCGATTTGCCAGGCTCAACGGGAGTTGCCAGCTTTCGCAAGGATTTTCCAGAAGCCTCGATCGATGTGGGTGTGGCTGAAAGCAACATGATTTCGACAGCGGCGGGCCTTTCAAAATTGGGATTTGTTCCAGTGGTTGACACATTTGCGCAGTTTGGTGTGACGAAAGGTGCATTGCCGATCACGATGGCAAATCTCTCTCAGGCTCCGGTCATCTGTATTTTTTCTCACACTGGATTTCAAGATGCCGCCGATGGGGCGTCTCATCAGGCCTTGAGTTATTTAGCAATGACAACTTCGATTCCGCACACTGAAGTTTATCAACTCTCCTGCAGCGCTGAGGCCGAGTCGTTGGTCACCGAAGCAATTCATGAATTTGCGCACAAAAAGAAACGTGGTGAAGTTCCACCTTCTTACATTTTCTTTTTGGGTCGCGAAAACTTTCCGAAGTCATTTCCTGAAGCGGGTCGAATCACCCTTCGATCGGCGCAGATCACCGTGGATACAAGCGCCGATTTTTCTTCGTCGTGGTGTCTTGTGACTTCGGGATCGCTTTTGCAAGAAGCCTATCGGGCAGCCGAATTGCTAGCGGTAAAAAATATCGGTTGCGTAATTGTGAATCACGCCTACGCCTCGGGAGTGGACGCAGATGTCGTTAGTCGAGCTGTCGCAAAAACAAAAGGGAAAGTTCTAGTTTTCGAAGATCACCAGGCCAAAGGTGGCCTCGGGGAGCGCATTGGCCATCACCTGGCGGTGCAAGGCTTTGGCGGGACTGGCGATGTTTTGCGCTTGATCACGCTCGGAGTGCAGGGTGAATTCGGACAAAGTGCATACACCTCCGCTGATCTTTATAACAAACATGGTCTCTCGGCCGAAAAAGTGGTCGAGCAAATTTTGAGGGCTGAGTCCTGACACTCCGTCAGTACAGTGCCTGATGTTTGTCTAGAATTTTTGGATCGTCTATAACTTGTCGCCTTGTTGACCGATGAGTTCATCGGTTTGTTCTTTTGCTTTCTTCGAGTGAAGGTTATTCGGAGAAAAGAGGAACGTTAATAAGGAGACAGAATGACGAAAACAAAGAATTACAGCTACTGTGGTTACACTTTCAAAGCTTATTGCAAACCTGCCGGTCACGGTTGGGAAATCGGTTGTTACTTTGACGGCAAGCCGCTGTTTGTAGGTAACTTCGTTCATAAAAAAGAAGCTACACAGTGGTGGACTGAATTCAATCACACGATGAAGTCGTTCTTTGCTAAGTATGAGTTTCCTCACAAAGGTCCAACTCAGTGGATGACTAAGTTTTTTACAAACTATTGTTACAAAGCATATTACGCTTGGTTAGATAAAAGTTTTGCAAAATACACTAAAGAGTACACAAAAGCTTCTAAGAAAGATTTTGTTTCTTACAAAAAAATGAAGCCCACTTGGCAAAAGTCGGCTCAATACGGCCGAAAGTACGCTGCTTAATTTAACGAGTTCACAAAAACTCTGAGCCAAGTAGAAGAGCTAGGTCCCGCGAAGGGTCTAGCTCTTTTGTCAATTTGACCGTTACCATGGTCTAATTTTTTCATCGAACCGGTGAATCGGATGCTCTCGATGAATTGATCTCATTACTCTGATTTCATGAAACAGTTCTTTCCTCAAATCGCTCGGTTCCTCTTTTTGGGACCTCTGATGGCCGCTTGCATCGCGCAAACCACTTTTGCCGGTGGTCCCGACTTCGCTAAATTTACGAATCTTGCCTGGGAAGTTCGGGATCCCAGTTACCGAGCTTGGTCGCTCTTTTTGTTTGAACACCTCTACGTCGAGGCTCCAGCGTTAGTGGACTCCTCACCTGAGGATGCTCATCTTTTTTGTCCGCGCTATTCACAGCTGAGCTTATCAGAGCGTATTCAGTTCTGGGCCGTTCTGGTTGTGGCGCTGGCCCGTTATGAAAGTAACTACGTACCAGTGGCTCGTTACACTGAACCGGGGATGGGACTTGATTCTGTCACGGGCCTTCCCGTTGTGTCAGAGGGTTTGTTGCAAATGTCGTATCAAGATTCAAAGTACAATTCATTTTGCCAGTTTGATTGGTTGCGCGACCAAGGTTTGGAACCTGTGGATCCGCGCAAAACTATTTTGGGTGTAGAAACCAATCTGCGTTGTGGTGTTGGAATTTTGCAGAGACAAATCTTGCGATCCAATCGCATTTCGGTAGGTCGAGGTGCCTATTGGGCGGTCTTAAAGGGCAGCAACCCTCGAAACCGACTCACGCGGATTCGCCAGATCACGAAGTCCTTTCTCCGTTGTACTGCGGCGGCTCCTTCGACTGATCCATTGCACTGACATTTTACAACACCGCCGGACTCTGGTCGTGGTCTTCACCTTGGACTCATCTCTAGACTCAATTTTCCGATAAGTTCGGTCATGGCAATTGAATTTAATGAGAATTTAAAGGACGTTGATGAAGAGCAATCCATTTTCTTGGACGACTTTGTCTCGGATCTCTCGAAATATCTTTGGACTATTCGCTACGAACTAGATTTGATGAGTGACATTCGTCTGACTGAAACGTTGCAAGAAATATTTCGTCAAGTTCATAGCTTGAAGGGGGCTTCGCAGGTTTTTGGTCGCAAAGACTTAGCATCGATGGCCCACAATCTTGAATCGCATTTAGCGAATTGGCAGAAAAATATTCGCACCGTTCGCGTTCTGCACATTGAAATAATTCTGGGAAGCTACCTTTCTATTTTTCATTCCATTTTAATGGAGCTCCGAAGTCGACAGGACTTTCGTGAGTTTCAAAGTTGGCGGGAGTTGTCGACATGAGAGATGGTGTGTCTCAAAGCCAGGATATAAGTGCCGCTGATTTCGCCCGGGCAAGTCAGCTGATTCATCGGCTCGCCGGTTTGCACATTCCGGACAGTCCAAAAAATAGAAACCTCCTGAAATTAAGGCTAACCAAACTGACTCGAAAACGCGGTTTTGAAAACCTTTCTGCGTACATCGAAGTGCTGTTAGCAAATCCATTCGTTGAAGCTCCAGATTTTGTGGCGGCTCTCACGACGGGTGTCACCAGCTTTTTTCGAGAGCCGAATCACTTCACTTGGCTTCGTCGCCGAGGGAAAACGCTTTTGCAGCAAGGTCGCTGCGTCAGTTTATGGAGTGCCGCTTGCAGCACCGGTCAAGAGGCGTACTCGATGGCAATGACTTTGGCTGATCTTGACCTTGCTAAAACATTTCACATTTTTGCCAGTGACGTTGACCGGCACGCTTTGGATCACGCCAAGGCAGGAATTTATTCGACGTCGTCTCTGGTGAACTTAGGTCCTTCGGAGCGAGCGATCTTCAAGAAATATTCTGATCCGGTGGATCCGGAATACATACGAATGCAAGAGGATCTTCGTCGGAGAACAGAGTTTCGAACGGTCAATTTGCACGATGAAAGCTCGTGGCCAGAGGCAACTTTCGACGTGATATTTTGTCGAAATGTTTTAATCTATTTTCGTTCAGCTGAAGCCGTCGCTATTTTGTTGGCGTTAACTCAACGATTGAACTTAGGGGGCCATTTGGTCTTGGGCCACGTTGAGGCGGGATTGCCTGAATTTATAGGGTTGCGTGGAATCGGCCACGCTATCTTTCAAAAAACCAGTGATGTTCGGCCCCACCCCTTACCTAAAGCAACTGCGAGACAAAGAGCATGATTGTGCAAACAGTGCGCGGAAAAAAAATTCGCATATTGGTTGTCGACGAGTCCGCAATCTTAAGAATGTTTCTGGCATCGGTCATCGCTGCAACGCCAGACTTGGAGTTGATTGGTGAGGCCAATGATGTTTATCTGGCTCGAGAAAAATTGGTCAGCCTGAAACCCGACGTTATGATTTTGGCCTTCGATATGCCAAAGATGGATGGCGTGACTTTTTTGGAAAAAGTCATGCAGTATTTTCCCACTCGAACGTTAATGATCAATACCTCTTCGACAAAAAAGAGCGAAACTTTTTTATCGGCGCTGGCGGCCGGGGCCATTGACGTTATGGATCGTCCTAGTTTTCAAAAAAACAATGTCCTGGAAAAAACGGCTGCGGCCGCGATCACTGATCGCATCCGAAACGTCTTTCGAAGCAGCTTGCAAAGAAGCTTCGCACCGTTGGAGGGGACACCAATTAAAAAAGGTGTGGCCGCCACCCAACCAATGGCGACCAAAACTGTTGTCGCCATTGCAGCTTCGACCGGTGGCACTGAGGCCCTCAAGGTTTTGTTGGCGGGCCTTCCGGCTGAGATTCCACCGATTTTGATTGTCCAGCACATGCCTCCAGGCTTCACAAAAAGTTTTGCGGCGTCTCTGGACCGAACCCTACCCTTCGTTGTGAAAGAGGCCGAACATCAAGAGCCAATTGAATCTGGAAAAGTTTTATTTGCACCAGGTGGATTTCACTTAGAAGCAGGTGGAGTCAGGGGCTCACGTTTTGTGCGGCTCCATCAACAGGATCCATTGCATGGTTTGCGACCTTCTGCCGACTATCTGTTCAGTTCCCTAGCCCAGTGTTGCGGAGTCCACAGTGTTGGAGTGATTTTGACCGGTATCGGTCGCGATGGAGCGAATGGCCTCGCAGAGATCAAACGTGCGGGTGGAACAACGATGGTTCAAAGTGAAGAGTCGTGCGTTGTTTTCGGTATGCCTCACGCCGCTATTCAAATGAACATTGTCGACCGGGTGTTACCGCCGGCTGAAATTGCAAATGCCCTTGTGATCCACTGGTCGCATAAGGGCGCCGCTTAGGAGCTGGTGACTGACTCTGGCAAAAGTGCCAGTCTAGAAATCACCGCCTCTCTGCATTCGCTGACCCAGCCTGTCCCTTCTCTATGCCTTGGTCGGTTGACCCTTTAATGAATTCTCCCTGTAATTGAGTTGGAGCTTATATTCTATTTTTGAATTCGAAATCCAGGATTTTTTTTGTGGCCTGGGTGGGCTTTGAACATGGGTTGGGAGGATCATGCAACGTCGCCATTTTTTGAAAACTGCCGGGCTGGTTTCGGTGTGTGCAACTCCGTTATTGAGTTCTCAGGCCTTTGCGAGTTCTCGCGAAATTTTGTCTGACGAGTTTGTAAGTTTCGGTGGATCGGTCATGCAGGGATTAACGGATGCCAGGCGAACACAAATCAAT
>CALCCV010000299.1 GCA_937900305.1 uncultured Pseudobdellovibrionaceae bacterium
TTAATAGGATTGAGGGATCCGCCGGCACCACGCTGAAAGCGGCAGTTGATTCAGGCGCTACCGAAGAACCAGTTTGTCCTGGCGACGCCGCCACGGAAGTGCCTGCGGCTGACGACGACGGTTGGTACTGATTCCTTAAAACTAAAAAGCCAACGATGACGACCGCTAATACCAAAATTGAAATGATGAGGGGTTTGTTTTTCACTGCTGTCTCCTTATTTACGATTTAATGATCGAATTTAGACGGCCATTTTTTTGACGGTCGACTTTGAAGATGTTTGAAGAAGGTTTCTCAAGGTGAAAAGAATGAGGCCGGTTAGGATCGCGAATGCGACCAACGATAAAAATGGTATGGTGATAAATCCAAGCCATTCAATTTGACGAGAGGTGCAAGACACGCCTTGCGAACACGGAACGATATTTTCGATAAAGCCATAATACAAAAGATTGTGGTAGCCAGCGACTCCCAGTCCCGTCAGCACCAAGGGCATCGCAAAAAAAACGGCCTCTTCGGATTTTCGCAGCATTCCTACGAAGCTGATAGCCACCAGAGGGTACATGCAGATTCTTTGAAGCCAACACAGCTGGCAAGGCGGCAACCTCATCACTTCGCTGAAAAACAAACTGCCCGCTGTAGCGAGCAGCGAGGTCAGAAACACACCGATCAAAAAAACATCCAAAACATTTAGGTGAATAGAATCAGATCTCCGCATGAGCTATTATTGGCAGAGATGTTCATTGCAGTCAAAATAAGTTGAACAGATTCCCGAACCGGTGCAGTCCGACGGAAATCTCGACTGCAAATAGTCGTGCGGGCAGATCAACTTCGCCCCGCGAGCGACGACCACATCAAAAGACCCTTGTTCAATGATCGCCTGGGCGTCATTGACAAGTTGATAGCTAACTCTGTTCACGCCATGCTTCAATAGCGGTTTTTGAAACAAAGTCGAAATCCACAGATTCACGCGATCTTCCGTCCTGCCCACAACATCCTCATAGTCTTCTTGTTTTGAAGTCTGTGAACCGTCGTCGTGGACGGATTGCAATTTCAACTCTGTTGCCCCTGTGTTCTGCGGGCCGACCACGTAGGAGGTCAGCGCGGGATTCAAACCGCTCGCACGACAGCGAGTTCGGTGCAGATAAGTGGTGCCGCGGTCGTCCTTGCACCACACACTGGCGCGACCCTCATATACGTGGGACTCATAGGTGTTGCCTTTTTCCAATCTCACGTTTTGCGCATGAGCTGAAAACACCCTCAAATTCATTGCCACCATAATCACTGCGAGTGCTAAATTTTGTCTGGTTTTGGACTTCATAAATTCCTCCCTGGGGCCTTTATCCTTCTCTCCTCAGCTTCGATTGTCAAAGAAGGCCGTCACTGCATTTCACGCGGCAAATTCATCGCGGGACGAGGAAGCCGGGCGGCAATTTTCAACTCTGAACCGCCACTTGCCATTCCGTGAAAGAACGATAGATAGTTGTCTATGTCTCGAGTCCAACTTCTCAGTGAACAGTACGAAAGAATGGTGAATTCCGATATGATCGGAATTTTGACTTTTCACATGGACGGAAGAGTGCTCGAAGCCAATGACTACGTTCTTCGGCTGGTTGGTTACACTCGGGCGGACTTACAAGAGCACAGAATTCAGTGGGACAAGATGACGCCACCTGAATTTTGGGATCGCGAGTTGGCGGCGCATGCAGAGTTGAAATTGCGCGGTGTTTGCGAGCCCTTTCAGAAAGAATACATCCATCGGTTAGGCCATCGAGTTCCCATTTGGGTGGGTGGCGCGATGGTGCCGGGAACCAAAACTGGAGTTTGTTTTGTTCTAGATATCTCACTTCAAAAACAGATGGAGCGGGATTTGCAAAACAGGGAGCGCGATTTTCGTGCGCTCACCGAACACACCACCGTTGGAATTGCTCGTGCCCGCGACATCAGGGCGATTGAGTACCTCAATCCCACCATGCGAGATTGGTTTGGCATTCCCCGCGACTCAGCTCTAGAAAAAATCAATTTCCTAGATTTCTGCACGCCCGCGAGTGCAGCGAAGGTGCAAGACGAGATAAAACGTCGCCTGAAGGGTGAATCCACGGTTTATGAAATCGAGATTGTCTCTCAGCAAAAGAAACATCGCCACCTCATTGTCTCCGGGGTCCCTCTCCTCGGGCCATCGGGTGAGGTCGAGAGCTTTGTCGCCACCTTCGTTGACATCTCTGAAATTCGAAAAAGTTTTTCAATTCTGAAACTCATTGTTGAATCTTTGCCCGAGGGAGTGCTGCTGGTCGATAGTGATGAAAAGATATTGGCCTACAACCAACGTTTTGCTGAAGTGTGGGATTTTCCGATTGAGTTGCTCCAAGAGACATATCAATTCAACATCCTCGAAAATGTGCGCCACAAACTGGTCGATCCCGAAGATTTCTTTCGCAAAAGAAGCGAAGTCGGTGCGTTAAAAAATAACGATCACTTCCCTCACGTGCTTGAGTTGAAAGACGGCCGCTACATCGAATTGTATCGCAAAATTTTGGATCTGCCCACCCAATCTTCAATGCGGGTGATTTGCGCGCGTGACGTGACCAACCAAAAAAAAATTGATCAACACCTCATGCACACTGATCGCATGGCCACCGTTGGGGCCCTTGCGGCCGGCATGGCTCACGAAATCAACAATCCATTGACCCATCTGATCGGCGGCCTTGAGCAAGTTCAACGTTTACTCGCCACCGATGCACCTCTCACACCAAAGGAAAGTTCAATCTTAAAAGACAAAGTGCACCTCCTGCTGAAGAGCAGTCTGCGAATCTCTGAGATCGTCAAAGATCTCAATTTATTTTCTCGAAACGATCACGAAGATCTAGAACCGGTCGATGTGCGACACGCCATCGAAACTATTTTTCCATTTGTCCAAATCGAAATCAAAAATCGCGCCCGACTCATTACCGATTTTGACGAAGTTCCCTTCTGTATTGCCAACGAAGGTCGCTTGGGCCAAGTCTTTCTCAATCTAATTGTCAATGCCTTACAAGCCATGCCGGCGGAAACGGCCGATCAGAACACTCTTTATCTTTCTATCAAATCCAGGGATTCAAAAACCGTCGAAATTGAAGTGCGGGACAACGGGGTGGGTATTGCACCCGAAAATTTGAAAAAGATATTCCAACCCTTTTTCACAACAAAGCCAATCGGTACAGGAACCGGGCTGGGACTTTCCATTTGCTTTAATTTAATCCAAAAATTTAAGGGTGAAATTCAGGTGCACAGCCAACTCAACGTGGGCACCTCTTTCAAGGTCCTGCTTCCTGCCGCACTCCCCAGTGAAGCGCGCAGCCACACCTCGGCGACGCCCAAACGTAACCTCAGCCGAAAGGTCATCTTGATTGTTGATGACGAAGAAGAAATTCGTGATCTCATCGCCTCCGAATTTGAAAACGAACACGAAGTGCTCACCGCTAAAAACGGATTTTCGGCATTAGAAATTCTCAATTCCAGAGCGAGCGATGTTCACTTGATTCTTTGTGATCTCATCATGCCGGGGTTAAGTGGCACCGAACTCTTTGCGAAATCCGTTTCAACCTGGCCAGAGATCTCTCAAAAGTTTTTGTTTCTGACCGGCGGGGCCATCAATCCAGAAGCTCAGACATTTATTCAACAGCGTCCGAAACAGGTTTTGCTAAAACCCTTTTCTCTCAGCCAGCTACGCGATGTGATCGCCGGACGCCTGGCTAATCCCTAGATCACTTTTAAAATTTTGATGAAACGTTGGCGATTTCCAGAGCCTCATCCAGCTTGCGTCGAGCCGCCTCACTCACCGGCGCAATGGGAGAACGAAGTTCCTCCCTCACTAATCCCAGTTTTGACATCACATATTTGATGCCGCCCGGACTTGGTTCAATGAAGAGCGCGGCATGCAAAGTCATCAAGCGATCTTGCAGCTCGCGGGCCTTTTTCCAATCCCCTGCCAAAGAAGCTGCCATCAATTGAGAACAGAGTTTGGGCGCCACATTGGCCGTCACCGAAACACAACCATCCCCACCGTGCGCGACGTAACCCAACGAAGTCAAATCGTCCCCCGACAAAAATGAAAACGGTTTCTTGATTCGCAATCGCTCCTGAGTCACCCGCGCCACATTGCCCGTCGAATCCTTATTACCAGCAATATTTTTCATTTCAGAAAGTGCAGCGAGTGTATCGACACTCAACTCAATCCCCGTTCGCGAAGGAATGTTGTAAACAATAATGGGAAGCTTTGTCGCTGCATCGATTTGTCGAAAGTGTTCGATGATCTGAGCTTGCGTCGGCTTATTGTAGTATCCGGTGGCGTGCAAGGTCCCATCAGCTCCCACCTCGTCTGCCGTTCGGGTCATCGCAATGGCATGGTGAGTGCTATTCGATCCCGTGCCGGCGATAATGGGAATGCGACCTTTGGCGACCGCCACAGCTTTTGCAACCAAACTCCGGTGCTCATCATCTGTGAGCGTGGGACTTTCTCCAGTGGTGCCACAAACTACAATTCCATTCGATCCTTCAGAAATTTGCCACTCCACCAGAGCCGCAAATCTTTCCAAATCCAATTTACCATTCAAAAAAGGAGTCACAATAGCCGGGATTGAACCAAAAAATTTCATGAAGAAAACCTAACCGCTAAGGTCCTTCAAATCAAGGGTGGAGATCATCGCCAAACCTATGGCAGTTCCTATGCCACCCATGCTATCTATGACATCTAGAGCAAATGATCCAACGCGACTCCGACATCGGAGTTCAAAGGCGCCGCGAACTCAAAATTAGGTCTTACTTAAACTTAAATGCTCTTCTCTGCTGCTTTTTTCCTTTTTCCCGCAATCATCATCATCGGATATTCAAACTTCTGGCCGGGTTGGGGTTTCTTTGAATCTGCGAAAGCCTTTAGGGTCTGTTCGCATTTGATTTTAAGATCCGGCGGTAAGGCGGCGACCATGTAAGTGGGCCGAAACAACTCCCACGTTTCCTCAGCGGTGAATGCAAATTCAAATTGAATTTTGCGGAATTCGAGAATTTCGAAATCAGACAGAGGAAAGAGTTCCCTCCAACCCTCCACGGAATTTAAGCGAGCTTCGCGAAACTGCTTCGAAGGAGACCAATCAATGTCATTGGCTTTAAAAAACTGGTGAAGAACGTCGAGGGTTTCAGCATAGTGGCCTTCGGAATTTTGGGAGGCGATGAGAGCCACCAAAACGCCCCCAGGTTGCAGGACTCGCAGGATCTCGTTGCGAACCAGCTCGAAGGGATGCATCAGCATCAAAGCCATGTGCGAAGTGACGGCTCCAAAATGAGCGTCGGGAAATGGCATTTGGCGAGCATCACCGAACAAAAATTCGGCGCGGCCCGACTGGATTGCGGCTCGACAGGTGTTGCTCGCGAGGGCCAATTCTTCGTCTGAAAAATCCAAACCCACCGCCAGGTCCACACTCGGCAATTTCTGCAAAATTTGATAAAGCAGATGCCCATCTCCGCAAGCCAAATCCAAAATCCTCAAGGGTCGACCGAATTCAACTTCCGCCAGCCTCTCCTTGAGGTTTTGAACCAAAGTCCCATAGCTATCGAGGTGGTTCACTGAGTTCCGCCCACCAAATCCAGCCGAGGTCATGCCAGGTTCCACGCGATGACTTTGTTTCAGCAATAAATCCCAATCAGCAGAAACTAACGGAGACTTCGAAAGTATTTTCTTTAAAAACAGATTCATAAATATTCCTACGCGGGTGAAATTTCGATGGCCCTAGCCCAGTGCTTGATCCCCTTTTCACGATGATCTCTTCGGCTCAACGGCTGAAGCCATCTTTCAAAAGGAATTTTGACCTTATCACCGTCGAAGGTCCATGAAAAGACGACTCCCCATGCCCGGCCCAGCAGGTGATCTCTCGGTACGAAGCCCCAGTACCGGCTGTCCCAACTGTTGTCCCGATTGTCGCCCATGACAAAGTAGTGTCCTGGCGGAACTTTCACCCGCACACCTTGGACCATCACATAGTCGCCGGGCACTCCCTGGACTCGCTTCACAAAAGTGGTTTTGTGATCGGTGGGCGTCGTGAAGACAATGATCTCTCCCACTTTTGGGTCGGCCCCAGGCCAGATCACCTGATCGGTGAGGGGAAATCGCAGCCCATATGCCATTTTGTTCACTGCGATACGGTCGCCAACAGCGATGGTGGGCTCCATGCTACCGGTCGGAACGACGTAATGATCTGCCAAAGACGATCGCACAGCGATGAGAACGAGGACAAAAGCGGCCGTTTTCAAATGATCTTTCATGTCAAACTCCTTGGACAAAATGTAAGTCAAACTTTACATTTTGTCAATTTAGCCTTACAAAGTACTCATGAGTCGAACCGCAGGTCTGGAAAATCGTTTGAAAATTCAGAGAGTGACGCACGGAGATCTTTCTCAGGCGCAAGTGGCAGATCTCGTGGGTTGTTCGCGCCAAACCATTCACTCCATTGAGGCTGGAAAGTTCGTCCCGTCGGTGGAACTGGCCCTCAAAATAGCGGCGGCCTTGAAAATTCGAGTCGAGGACCTTTTTCAACTCGTCGCGGAAGTAGATAAATTAGATAAGGAAGGATGAACTTTGAATTTTTTAGTCACGCCAAGCTGGCAGGTTTTGGTTTTGTTCGGGAGTGTTCTGCTTTATGGTTTTTTGGATTTGGTCGACAAACGGCGAATTCAAGATGAAAGAGAAGAATGGATTCGCCTGAAAGCCGCCGACTTTCAACAACGGCTGAATTTAATCGCGGTCACGGCCATGTCACTCTATCTGTATTTATCTCCTGGATTTTCACCTTACAGCTGCATTCAAATTTTCATCCTTAGCTCTCTGTACGGTGAAGTTGTCGGCAAACTCTATTACCGATTCAGGTAACAGTTTTAACGAGACCATCGTCTACCTTTTCAAAATTGCCCTCTCTCCAGAGCCAAACTATCGATATCCTATCTCTAGTCATCCCATGTCCATCGACACTGCCATTTGATCTGGCCCAACCCCGAGGAGAGTTCACTATGAAAGTTAAAACAGCACTCGCGATTTCGAGTTTCACCGCCATCACGTTTGCAGCGATGATATCTTGCAAATCCACTGATCTCAAGTTTGCAAGCCAACAGCGGAGGCCCGCTCAAATCAACAATGCTCCGTATGTATTGGAAATCAACTCCATTGAAGATTTTAATGAGATGGGCAAAGTCTCTCAAGGCCTGATCAAGAATGGACGATCGGTCAAATTCCTGGTGGATTTACGAAATGGAACTGCAAAAACGCATTTTATCAATGGCAACCATTTGCAAGGCGCCTCCAATCCAGAGTTCGTTAGATATCATTACTTTTTTGCGCAAGCTATTTTAGGGTATCAAAAGGACGGAGCCCACTTTAACTCCGCCACTTATTTTCCTGAGACAAGGGCTGATCGCGAATTTGTAGCGGGAACACTTCAGACATTTAAACTGGAAGACCAGCAGTACCTATCGATTCATTTTTATCCCCAGGATTTGATCAGCGAAGAGGATCTGGCTTTCGCCGTGAAGGAAGTCTTTTCAAAAGTTCACATTGATGGAATTCCGAAAGCCTTTATTCAGCTTGGCGGACACCAGACCGTTGAAAAACCTGCTGTCGCGGCAACCCTGGCCTCAATTGGCGTGAAGCCTTTCACGTTGAGCGAGGTGGCAGCTGGGCAAAAGATGGTGATCATGAACAAAGGAAAATCGATTGGTATTTTGCGGATCATGCCGCCCAAATCCGATGTCAATGCTCTCAGCGAGATGGACATCGCCCTTTTTGAAGAACTGCCGTTGGATCTGACAGTGGTCGCGGGAACCATTACGACGGCTCCACAAGACGTCGGCTCCCATATCAATTTGAAATCCCAAGAGCGCAAAACACCGAACGTCGTCGACCTCGAAGCCGTCAGCAGATGGAAATCCCTCGATGGCAAAGCCGTCGAGATGGAAGTCATCCCCGGTGACGACAACTCAGAGGGCTCCTACACTTTGAAAAGAATCGGTGAAGACGTGGGTGGCAAAGACACTGGCGCCGAGATCGTCACCGCCTACTACACCAAACTTCGCAAAGATCGGGATTGGATGGACCTGAAGCCACAACAGCAAGGCACGGTCGCAACTGACTTCGTCGAGATGTGTCCCACATCAGCCAAAAAATGTTTGGATCTCATTCCCATTTATGGCGGCAAGGCCGCCAAACTTGGTTTTCTAGCGAATAAAAAAGTCATTGGCAAAGGCGGAGAATTTCAAGGCACCTTCGGTTACCGCATCAACCCGCTGGGATTTGGAATCCCGCTGCGAATCTACTTTGAAACACTCAAAGCAAATCCTCAGCTCAAACAAAAAATTCAAGCCGTGATCGACAGCGAAATGGGCCTAAAGCCCCTCTTAACACCGCTCAAAAAAGCAGAGGCCCTAAAAGACATCAGAGAATCCTTCTATCTCGCGAAACTACCCACAGCTGAAATCCAGGCACTGAGGACGCAATTGAAAAAACTGAGCGCTACGGTGCTCTCTGAATTTGGTGTCACCTTGAACAATGTCAAAATCAGATCTTCCAGCAACGCCGAAGATTTACCAGATTTTGATGGCGCCGGCTTGCACGACAGCTACAAAGCCGATGCCGTCAAAGAAATGAAACCGGAGCAAGTTTGCCGACTGGTTGCCGATGAGGACAAACCAGCTGAAGGAGACGAGCCGGGGGAAGAGGTTAGCACCAAACTCACAATGAAACCCAAAACTCTTGAATGCGCATTGCTGGGTGTATATGCCAGCCTCTGGAACAAACGCGCCGTTGAAGAACGCTCCTTCAAAGGAATCAATCACAACACCGTCGGCATGGGCATTGCCGTCAATCCCACTTACAATTTTCTGGAAACCAAGCAGCTGGTCGAAGTTGGTAACGGCGTTGTCATCAGCAAGGTTCTCAGCGCAGCCAATATCTATGGTTACACTTACACCATCCAAGACGGCGAAAATTTGGCAACAAACCCAAATCCTGGAACGCAAGCTGAAATCACCTTAGCAAATTTTTTAACCCCCAACGAGCCGATCACGTTTTCAACTTTGAATTTCGCTAAACCCAAGAAAAATTTGCCCACCCTGACTAAAAAAGTTTTGAGCGACGAGATGATGAAAGACATCGTGCGCATCACTCAGCACATCGAAATGCAATACTGTTATGCCAAGTCTGACTACTATGATGGCAACTGCGCTGACGTCACCTGGGATCCTAGAAAAACCAAGGCTCTGGATATGGAGTTTAAAATTCTTGGCTACGGGACCGAAAAAAAGGAAATTGTCTTCAAGCAGACCCGCGAATTTTCGGGCATCGGACCGGGCTTCACTGAATAACCGGGTTTCAAAGAATACTTGAACTCATTGAAAAAATGGAATTTTTGCCATTCATCGCCGGAGGCCCTTTCACTTGACCTTCCGGCTAAATCGGCGAATCTGTCAGGATGGATTTGCAACGACTTGAAACCATTTCGCGCGTGATGGATGACTGGATCGAAATTCCTGGATTGCGATACCGCATCGGGCTGGATGGCGTTATTGGACTCATTCCTGGGATTGGCGACGTAGCTGGTTTTTTTGTTTCGTCGCTGCTCTTGGCCGAGGCCGCTCGCGCGGGACTGTCGCGCTGGGTGCTGTTTCGCATGGTCTTGAACATTCTTTTCGATGCATTGATCGGCGCAATTCCCTTTGTGGGTGACGTGGCCGATTTTTTTTGGAAAGCCAATCGATCGAATCTTCAGCTCTTGCGAAAAAGTTTGGCAGAGCCTCGCGCAACCCGCCAACAATCTGCATTTTTTGTGTTGATGGTCGTTGGTCTCACTGGGCTGCTGGCCGCTGGCCTAGTCTGGAGTGTTTGGCAATTGCTGAGCTGGCTTCTTCACACTCTTCAAACGTTCTGAGGGAACCAAAGTTGCAATGGCCACTGAGCTGAGCATTGATCAGGGGCCAGAAGTTTCGAAAAAAATCCCATCCTTCTGACGAATTCGTTAGAGTGATGATGGACAATCGATAATGGACAATCAAAAAAATGGGCAATCAAAAATCGCTATGAAAATTCAGTGAGGTAATTCTATGAATCTTTTGCACTCTCTCCTTTTCCGACCGACCTGGTTGATTTCTTTTTCTCTTTCTGTGCTTCTATCCA
>CALCCV010000300.1 GCA_937900305.1 uncultured Pseudobdellovibrionaceae bacterium
AGGGATGACTTGCATGATTGATGGTAGGGCCGCCGAGGGCGGCTCTGTGGGCATTTAGAATTTGCACAGCTGCACTGGTTGCATAAAAAATAAAACATTGCGATCACGGGACTGACTGGTGTGAAGAAAGTCGCCACGATCGTAACTTCTCAGCTTCCAGTAGCGGAGTGGCACGATCACTTCGGCGGCGGCCGCGTTGTTGATGCCATCTGCGATCGTCTTGTCAGAAATGCACACCAAGTGGATTTAATCGGCGAAACAAGACGCCCAAAAGTCAAAACAGTTGACCGAAAAGACTGAGCTATGCAATGAGTCGCTCCAGCTCAAGCGTCGCTTCGCTCCGAGGGGGGGGTGGGCGGAATCACCGAAATACGCAGTTGTGGTCAGCAGTGTTTTTTTTAAAGTCCTGATCGTCAACCCGTATGAAAGGACTTTTATGAAATCTCTCGTCTCGCTCATCTCCCTTTTTCTTTTGCTCAATTCCTCTCTAGCGAATGCTTCGTGGCGCAAAGACATGATCGATGACGGTGTTGCCATCGCAAAGGACATCCTTCAACAAGCCGAACAAAATACAGACGATGCTGATTGGAAACGTCTCTTTCAAAAGCTCTACAAAAGAATCGCTACCAACGGTGTTAGCGTGATCCATCACGAAAGCCCTTCAGAAGATTTTGTTGGCTGCACAGACAACACCATTGCTTTTACCCAAGCGGGATTGCATCCAAGAGATATCTATATTTGCCAACTGGCGTTTGATCAGGGCGGAGCAACGGCCATGGCACAAACTCTGATTCACGAAGCCGCACACTTAATCGGCTTCAGCAACGAATGCCAAGCCACTAAGATTGAACGAGGAGCCATGCTTATCAGTGATTACGGAGTTCAATATCGAAATGGTTATTTTACAAGCTGCGGATTTTGATGGTTTGAGCTCAATAGCTCGTCGGCCAAGATAAATACAAATTTTGTTGATGTTATTGGCTTTGCCCTGTAAGTCTGCCGTCTCGAAGGCAATAGCCACCAGTGACAGATGGCGCAGCCAACTGTGTGGTTCAACTTTCAGCGCTGAACTTCGTAAGAGGAAGCTAGTTTACGAAGATTCCGGTTATCGACAGTTACCTTTTTGACGGAGTCAACGACGAGCTGGTGATTAACGTGATGAACTTTCACGCCCATTGATTTCAATTCGCTAATGAGCTTTCGGATTCGATCTTCGTGAGGATCTCCGCGATTGCAGCCAAGATCCTTAAACGGCGCTCCCCCTAGAACCTTGAAGATGGCTCTAGCCAATCGGTTAGCGATAGCCACTTTGGCCTTGTTCGCCGAACCAAGTCTGAACTGAAGTTTAGTAAATTTAGATCGATAGTAGGATCTGTGCTTTTGCTTGGCTCCATTGGCCGCTTGAACTAAGGCTTTTCGAAGGTTTGGGTTACCCCTTCTGCATTTTGCTCTTTTTTTTTACCCGCGGACTCATTATTACCAGGCGCAACGCCTGCCCACCCGGCAAATCGGCGTTCATCTTGCATACAGATCTGCCTCCTCGTTTATTACTGAGGTTTTCAGACAGAGAAGGTGTTGGACTGCACGTACAAAATTTGCCCTACGATCGCACGTGAAGCGAATCATTCCACGGTTCTTTAAGAGTCCAACCAGCCACATTGAATTTCGACCACGGCACACAATGATCATGCCAAGCCAAAGAAAATTCGACCTATTTATCCCCATCCGAAAACGGGCTTGATGTAGACGAAAAAATTTGGTTTGTAAACCCGACTTACATCACTCACGGTAGAGAGCGGCGAAGCGGATCTCTGCGGGCATTGAGACGTGGATCAATCTGCTCTCGAGCGGGAATGATGGTGCTCTTCAAGCTGCTTTTGCGATCCCTAGGCATGCGGATGTGAACACTGCCCACGCCTTTCAACGCATATTCTCTCTCTTCGTAGCCATTTCTCTTGTTGCTGACCTGATCTGCCGCGCCCAGAAAGAGTTCCATCTCCGTGTGCAGAAGGTGATTGAACAATTCGCCAACGCTTTCTTTGATTTCTTTGGTCACGTGCTCAAGCGCCGCCATGCGATTTTCCCGAAATGTTTCCACCGCTCGCACGAGCTCTGGAATCTTGATTTCAATTTTGATGATTCCCATTTGTAGCTGCATAGCTTATGTCCTTGCTTACGTCTCTGACGCAGGTGCTTGGACACGGTTTATCTTACGCTACCGTAAAAACTTCCTGACCAATTTAATTACAATCGACAAATCTTAACAACAGCGTAGAATATGTTGATTGATTTGAATCGGGGGTCATTTTGAAATCAGGATACTCTGGTTTATTTATTGTTCTTGCATCATGTGTTTTCGCAAGTTGTACTGGCGACAGTAGCAATAAGAAATCGGGCACTCATAGTCTTCAAAGTGGCCCACTTCATCCCAACAATAAGGTTGATGGCTCTGGAACAGAAGGAAGTTCTGGCAAAGAAAATAACTCTGATGGCGAGCAGGTCGAGCCGACCCTAATTGCACCCCTTCCCTCTTCTATTACGATCGACCTCGATAAGACAGAAAGTGTTCTGGTGAAGTCTCCTCCGGCTCCAGGTGGAAGGAAATCCTACTGGATTGAAATTCAAGGGGGCAAAAGTGGACTCAGTGCCCTGGAGTTGTCTTCGAATTTTGTGGAAATACCGGGCGAAGGAGATTGTGGGTGGAGAACCAGATTTTCACCTTATTGGGTTGTGTTTGGTGATGATGGAAATCCCGAGGTGGAATGGCCATTGAACATGGGTCCCGACCGGGCATTTCCAAGAGACACCAGTCACCGGGCACTTTTGAGAGTCGACATGGAAGCCGCCGGAAAATGCGTCGACCAGGATGTTAGAATTTACCTCCGTCCCTACAGACCCTTCGATGGGTTTGGACAAGGTCCTGCTAAAGATACGAACTGGGTTGGCGCTTTCGCTGGCTGGGATGGCTTCGGAAAAAATGAATTCTATCGAATCGAAGGCAATTTCCCCTTATACACTGTGCGCTCTGGCAAAGCAGGCATTCCCATACAACTTCTATGTCATGCA
>CALCCV010000301.1 GCA_937900305.1 uncultured Pseudobdellovibrionaceae bacterium
TGGGCAAGACTTTCGCCCGATGGGGAACCAACTCGCTCTCGGCATCGAAATGCGCCAGGCTCCGAAAGCTAAGCGCAATGATCATCGCTTCGGCCGTTGACCCTCGAAAGACAGGATTGAGCCCCGTGGGTTCCTCAATCATTCCCATCCGCAAAATCGACTTAGGACTTGCTGCCACAGACGCACAGAAACCCCAGCAAAGCCCAAAGAAAATCACCATCGTGGAACATAGATTTTGAAATGCACTTTTCATTTCTCGATTGTAGACTTTCACAGTCTCCCTACCAAGGAAATCAGATAAGGTGGGGCCTAATTTAGGTCTATCATCGGAAAAATCTGAAGTTTTTAATCCGACTCAATTGGTCTTTCATCGGGCGGCTGATCGAATGGCCGTCTTCCGCGTGTTAACACCTGTGTTAACAACAGAGGTTGGGCTCAGGTCTCCCCAGGCTACCAAGTTCAATATAGGGTGACCAAATGGACTCCACCCGAAAATCCCGGTGAGCCGGCCTTGGAATTTGTAAATCGAAAGATCCTTAGTCCTAACGGGGGCGTCGAGGAAGATTGCAATTTCAAAGTATTGCTTTCCCGAGCCGCCGCCGCTGACGCGCCTATCGCCACTCTCCGAAACGGAAATTGCGGGACACCCTGAGTGACCTGATCAAAAATCCACACCTTAACTTTCCGCACAATCAAAAAAAATCGATGACCATCACCTCTATCGTGTTAGGTTTCATCTTTCTTTTGGAAAGGAAGGTCATCGATGACTCAAGTTTTTTCAACCGGAATCGAGCACAAACTTTCAAGGCCATCCCTCGCGACGGTTTTCGTTTTGTTCGCGACCATGATTTCAGGAGCTCTCCTCACCGGCTGCAACAAAGACGGCGGCGGTAGCGCGCCCCGAACGGCCGGACCCGACCAGGGGCCGCCAATCCCTTGTGAGTTTTCTTTTTCCGAAGGCGCAGGAAACCTCGGTATTTTTAGCGAAGATTTCAAAGAGTCCTTTTTCAAAAAGATCTTCAACGCCAATCTTTTAAAAAGTGTCCAACACGCTTCGGCTGAAAGCACTCTCAGCTTCATCGCCCGTGCTGGAATTGAAATTTATCAAGCGCCAGCGATGGGCCGAAGTGACTGTCAGTTTCTGAGCTCGTTCGCAAACCCTCCAGCCACGATTTCGACCATGTGGTCGAAAGCCACCGAGGGCGACAATCCCCAGGTGAGTTACACCCTCGGTGTATTTTGGCCGAGTTCTCGAACCGATCCGCAAGAAAGTCCCGACCAACCCAACACCATCGTCTTGCGACAAAATGTTGATCGATGGACTGTCGTCCACGAATTCATGCATCACAACTATTATGAGTCAGCCCAAGCGCTGACGGGTTACGACGAAGCCATCGAGAGTCGCAATCTCAACGCCGCCATCGATCGCTTGGAGTTGGCAATGGCTCCAGAAGTCAACCTTGCCGACGAGGCCAACTTCACCACGGCCGCGATCGCTTTGAACGAGGTGATTGACGGATTTATTTCAAACCTCACTCACTTCACTTTTGAAGAAATCACAATCGAAGGACAGCTTCGAGATCTCTATCGATCGGGCCAGCTCCCCTACGTTCCCGAACGCGCCTACGCCAATGGTGCGTGGTACATCAAAGCAAGCTTTGAGTCCGCCAAAGATCGAATCAAAAAAGTCACCACAGAAGTTGAATTGTTCAAAAACAAACGGCTCATTTTTGGTCACACAAACCCCGCCTCCAGCGTCACCGGGAGCCTTACCAAACTCGCCGATGTAAAAAACACTCTCCTGAACACCGTGCGCACGTTGCTTCCGAGTGAAAGTATCAGCTGGTCGAGGAAAGTTCAGATTCAACCGAAGGAGCTGAACCTAAAAGGCTGTCCACATGACCAAATCAATCAGACTCCCGAATTGATTCTTGAAAAACTGCAGAACTTGCAGAGACAGCGCTTGTGACAAACGTTCGCGTTCTCGTGTCACAAAGTTTTGATCCGTGGTTGAATCTGGCCACGGAAGAATGGATTTTCCGCGACATGGATCCGACGGTGCAAACGTTGTTTCTCTGGCGCAATGACCACACTGTGGTCATTGGTCGCAGTCAAAATCCCTGGGCCGAATGCAACCTAGTGAAAATGCATGAAGACGGAGTTCGCCTCGCCCGCAGAACCAGCGGCGGTGGCGCCGTTTACCAAGACCTGGGCAACACTTGCTTTACGTTCCTTTCTCCCAAAGAAGGTTACGATCGCACAGTGAATTCCAATATCATTTTAAAGGCGCTTGAAACTTTTGGCATTCGTGGCGAGGCTTCGGGTCGCAATGATCTGGTCTTGCCAAGCGACGATGGTCCCCGAAAGTTTAGCGGAAGCGCCTTTCGTGAAACCCGCGATCGATCTTTTCATCACGGTACAGTTTTGATGTCGACAGATCTCACACGCCTCTCTGAATATCTCACTCCGCACCCGAAAAAACTTCAGTCCAAAGGGCGGGCCTCCGTGAGGGCGCGCGTGATGAATCTCATCGAAGTGGCTCCGAAAATCTCTCACGACGTTCTTTGTCCGGCGATCATCAAAGCATTTTTTGAAACCTATCAATCCCAATGTGAGATCGAGCTTCTCGATCCGACAAAAATTTCGCTCGAAAAAAGCCTTCAAGAAAAATATGAAGAGCTGAAGTCGTGGGAATGGCGTTTTGGCCACGCCCCTCAATTTCAGCAGCAGCTGACCGAATATCTGAGTTGGGGTTTCGTCGAAGTGTTTATCGATTCCGAAAATGGCCATATCACCAGAGCTGCCGTTTATTCGGACTCGCTCTTTCCCCAACTGATCGAAGGCCTCGCGCTGGCTCTTCGCGGTCAACCCTACAGCCAACAGGGAGTTGCTCTGGCGGCGGAAGCTCTCCGCGAAGCCGCCCCTGCCCACATCGCCGAAATCAACGAATTTGAACTATGGATGAAGAGCCAAGTGGAAATCTAAAAAACTGGAACACGTTGATGTTGGTCAACACGATTGTGTTCCAGTTTTATCAAGACAAAAATATTTTTTCGCGGATCACCCAGTAGTGTTTTTGTTTTCGAGCAATCACAAACAGTGGTTTTCGAAATCGAGACTGCAAATCAACGGCCCCAGCGGCGTCTCGAATCTCTAAACTTTTCTCGGGAGTCCGATTGTGCATGCGAACAAAATTGAAATGAAAGGCACGTCGCGCGTCGGCGCTGTCGAAGTAGAAAAACTCTTTCAGCAGATTGCCATCGAAGTCGGAATAGATAACTTCGAGTCTTGCAAAGCCCCGTTTGTCCATGGAGAGTTGAAACATCATATCCTCCACACGCAAGACGTGAGCGTCTTTCAAGGCCATCGCTTCCTTTAACTTCTTATCGTTATCGACCAAAATATTTTCACATCGAGCGCAGACTCGCGCGGAGGTGTCATTTTCGGCGCCACACTTTTCACATCGCTTAAACCGAAATCGGAATCCGCAATCTTTAAGGTCCCTCGTGCCGGGAATTTCGACTGCTCCGCGACACCTTCGACCAAAGTGCTCAATCACCAAACCTTCTGAATCCACCAAGCCCCAAAATTCGTTGGCTCCCCCACAGGATGGACAAGTGACCGTCACCGATACGGAATCAGAATGTGGTTTGTCCTCTTCGATTTCGGGAGAAAACAGGTGATGCCCTTGACCGGTGTAATCCAAAACCAAGCAATCCGCTTTGCCAGGGCTCAGACGCAACCCACGGCCCACGATCTGTTGAAACAGACTCACGGATTCGGTGGGCCGTAAAATTGCAATGACATCGACGTGAGGGGCATCAAAGCCCGTTGTCAAAACCGATACATTCACTAAAAATTTCAACTCGCGCTTTTTAAATTTAGCGATGATCAGATCCCGATTTTCTTCAGCAGTATCGCCAACCACCAGCGCCGAATTATTTTCGGGCAAACATTGCAATATTTCTTTGGCGTGGTGAACGGACGAGGTGAAGATCATGACTCCGCAGCGCTCTACGGCCAGATCGACGATATTTTGAATAATGACCGGTGTGATTCGTTTTTGATCTTTCAATAAGCGTTCGATCTGTTCGGCAACGAAGCGCACTCCTTGAAGTTTTAAGCTTGAAAAATCATAACACGCCACTGGTGAATCGATGACCACCGGCGGAGTCAAGAATCCATTTCTAATCAGATACCGGAGTGACAGTTCGAAAACGCATTTTTTAAAAAATCTTTCGGCGTCTGTCTTTCGCATTTTTTTGGGCTGATGATATTCATAGAGCCAACCAAAACCCAATCGATACGGTGTCGCCGTCAAACCCAAAATACAGATGGCGGGATTGGCGGCCCGCAATTTTGAAATCACTTGAAAGTATTGAGTGTCGCCGTCCATCGAAACTCGGTGACACTCGTCAATGACCAACAACGAAAAGTCATTAAAGAAATTTTCATCGGCTCGCGCGATGGACTGAATGCTGCCAAAAATGGTTTTCTGCGAAACTTCCTTGCGCTGAAGACCCGCCGAAAAAATTCCTGCGTTGTCGCTGCAATTCAAAAATTTTTCATAGTTTTGTTCAACCAGCTCGCGCACATGAGCCAGCACGAGGACACGGCCCTTTGCCAATCGGGCCAATTCGGCAATCACCAAACTTTTTCCAGCTCCCGTCGGCAAGACGATCACGGCGGGCGATCGCTCGCCGCGAAAATGTTTGAGAGTTGCGTTCACTGCATCCCGTTGGTAATTGCGGAGTTCGTGCATAGTCTTCAAGTCTATCAACCGCCAGCAGCCTAAGCCCAGTTTTTTTTAGAGTATAAACACAAATTCAAAAACTTTTTCCTAAAGTCATTATTCTAAATAAAAAATTGTGAACTTCGCGTTTGCTTCAACAAATTTTCGGATGCTATCGTCGCATGAAAATTCAGTTTTGCCGGGAGAAACTCCATGGACGCCACTAGCTTTCGCCATGGCTTATATGACGAAAATTTTGAAAAAGACGCTTGTGGAATTGGCCTGGTTGTCAACGCATCAAAACCCTCAAGCCACCTGATTATTCAACAGGGACTTGAGATCTTAAAAAATCTGGCCCATCGCAGTGCCCTGGGCGCTGATGGACGAACCAGCGACGGCGCCGGTCTAATGACACAAATTCCAGATGCCTTTTTTCGTCGTGAATTGACACGCACCCTGGGTGCAGATCCGCTGCCGGCCATCGGCGACTATGGCGTGGCCCAAATATTTCTACCTCACGCCACCAACTCCGTTGAATGGGTGCAACGAATTTCGACGGCCGCTGAAAATTATGATCTTCAACTCCTGGCCACTCGCGAGGTTCCGACCAATTCGAGCGTCTTAGGACCGCTCGCTCAAGACATCGAGCCTGTCATTCAACAGATGTTTTTTGACCAACGTCGGACCACTTCTCAAAAATTCACAGATCTGGAATTTCAATCTCGGCTTTCGGCGCTGCGAAGCTGGTGCGAAATCGAATTTCGCCAATTCAGTGCCTGTCGTGATCCCGAGACCGGAAAAACCCTCAGTCAATTTTACATTTGCAGTTTTTCGACGCGAACGATGATTTACAAAGGATTGATGCAACCCAAGGACTTGGGCAATTATTTTCGCGACTTGTGTGACGACCTGTTTCACAGCCAGTTCGCCATGGTTCATTCTCGATTCAGCACCAACACTTTGCCGGCTTGGGAGTTGGCCCAACCGTTTCGATGGTCCTGCCACAACGGTGAAATCAACACCATTTTTGGCAACCGGCAGTGGATGAAGGCGCGTGGCTTTCGCATGACCGCCGGGCGAAGTGATTCAAATAGTTTTGACGAAGCCCTTGAGCACCTCTTGCTGGGTGGCCACTCGCTGGTTGAAGCGATGATGATTTTAGTTCCCGAACCTTGGGAGAAAAATGATCTCCTCGATAGGTCTTTAAAGAACTTTTATGCCTTTCACGCTCTACGAATGGAGCCGTGGGATGGCCCGGCCGCACTCTGTGTTTCGCAAGGAGCTCAAGTGGGCCTGTGTTTGGACCGCAATGGCCTGCGACCCTGCCGGTATGAAATCTTAAAAGATGGCACGCTGATCGCCGGATCTGAAGCCGGCACTTTGCAAATCCCGGCGCAGAAAATTTTACGCAAAGGCCAATTGGCACCGGGACAGTTGGTGATTGTTGATCTCAAAACTGGCCACATTGATCTCGACAATGATCTCAAACTTCAATCCGCGCTGAAAGCGCCGTTTGGTGAGTGGTGTAAAAATGAAATTTTCCCGATGCCATCAAGGCCCGAAAAAAAAATAGAATCGCCCTTCCCAAATCAAAATCCATGGCCTCAGCTGGCTCGTTTTGGTTTTCACTTTGATGAGATTTTGCAGTCGTTAGTTCCACTGTTCGAGAATCAGGAGGAGCCACTGTCCTCGATGGGCTACGATACGCCGCTGCCGTTGCTCTCGGATCATCCTCAACTTTTGTCTCAATACTTTCGCCAATCGTTCGCCCAAGTGACAAATCCGCCAATGGATTCGCTGAGAGAAAAATCGGTGATGTCGTTAACGACCTACCTTGGCGCCCGCGCCCGCATTTGCCCTTCGCAACCCGACGGCAAAAAAAGATGGAAGTTCGAATCGCCCCTCCTTGCAGCCCACCAACTCAACACTTTCGTTTCGGCAAATTTTATCGACACCACCTTTGACGTTCGGGGCGGGCCTGAATCCCTTCGTCAGCGAATTGCTGATATCTGCCTTAGCAGTGCCGATTGGGTTCGTGGCGGAGCCGACGTCCTCGTGCTATCAGATCGGCTCGCTAATTCAAATCGGGCAGCGATTCCACCCCTCCTGATGGTCTCTGCGATTCACCATCATTTGATCAAAGTTCAATTGCGCTTAGAAACCTCTTTGGTGTCGCAATCGGGCGAAATTCGGGACTCTCACCAAATTGCCAGTTTGATTTCGTTTGGTGCAGATGCCGTTCAACCTTACTCGGTCGAACTCCTGGCCACTGAACTTATCGGCTCTTCCGGTTGGCTCAAGGGCTCTGCCGAGGAAGCGTTCGAACGCTACCGTGCGGGAATCAGCAAGAGCTTGCTGAAAGTCATGTCTAAACTCGGCATTTCGACATTGCAGTCCTACTGCGGCTCTCAGGCCTTTGAAATTCTGGGTCTGTCGGAAGAGTTGGTGAATGAATATTTTCCTGGAACAGCGACCCGAATGGGCGGCCTCGATCTGGAAATTCTCACCGAAGAGATCCTTCGGCGTTGGCAAAGTGTGGATGCGGTGGCGGAACTCCCTTCCGAGCTTTCGTCCCTACCTTCGCGAGGCGACGTGCACTATCGTTCTGGCGGAGAGTTTCACCAATGGAATCCACAAACACTCACCCTTCTTCAATCTGCCACAAGGGAAAATAATTTCGAGTCGTTCAAAGTTTTCAGCGACGAGGTTCGCAAAAATGAACGTTTCACTCTGCGAGGGCACCTCGGATTCAAAGAGACAGCCCCCCTCCCCATATCAGAAATTGAAAGTGCGACAGACATCGTCAAATCTTTCACCACTGGGGCGATGTCTCTAGGCGCGCTCAGCGCCGAAGCGCACGAAGGACTCGCCATCGCTATGAATCGCATGGGTGCAAAGAGCAACTCGGGCGAGGGCGGTGAAGACGGGCTGCGATTTCGGGCTCTCGACAATGGCGACAGCAAAAATTCGGCGATCAAACAAATTGCCTCGGGTCGATTTGGCGTGACAGCTCGCTATTTAGTGAACGCGCAAGAACTACAAATCAAGATGGCTCAAGGAGCGAAACCCGGTGAAGGTGGCCAACTCTCGGGTTCAAAGGTGGATTCAGAGATCGCCCGAATTCGCCACTCGACACCGGGTGTGACCTTGATCTCGCCGCCACCTCATCACGATATTTATTCCATTGAAGATCTAGCTCAATTGATTTTTGACTTACAGGCAATCAATCCCACCGCAAGAATCTCGGTGAAACTCGTCGCCAAGGCTGGGGTGGGCACGATCGCCGCTGGCGTGGCCAAAGCCAAAGCTGGCAAGATCTTGATCAGCGGCGATGGCGGTGGCACCGGCGCCTCTCCGCTCTCGTCCATTCGCCACGCCGGCATCCCTTGGGAATTCGGATTGGCGGAAACACACCAAACCTTGCTCCTCAATGGTCTGCGATCGCAAGTCAAACTCGAAGCCGACGGACAATTGCGAACGGGACGCGACGTAGTGATAGCTGCGATCCTGGGCGCTGATGAATTTGGATTTTCAACAGCACCCCTGGTGGTCCAGGGATGTTTGATGATGAGAAAATGTCATCTCAATACCTGCCCCGTGGGCATTGCGACTCAAGATCCCGAACTTCGCAAGAAATTCACCGGTCAACCTGAGCACGTGATCAACTATTTTTTCTTTGTCGCCGAAGAAGTTCGCGAACACTTGGCTCGCCTGGGAGTTCGCAAACTTGCTGATCTAGTAGGGCGAACCGATCTGCTGACGACCCTCAAAGTCAGCGATCATTGGAAGACCAAGTCGATGGATTTGGCGCGACTCTTAACTCCAGTGGATCAAGTTCAAATTAGCACCCTCCGTCCTAGCACCCGCGAAAAACATTTTGATCAGATTCATCAACTGACGAAATTGCCTCCGAGCCTCAATCCGATTCCGCTAAAGATCAAAAATACGGATCGATCGATTGGCACCTGGACTTCAGGAGAAATCACTCGCGAGCAGTCGAAACAGTCTTTTTCACCTTACAGAACAGATTTGAATTTCGAAGGATCTTCAGGTCAGTCTTTGGGCGCATTTTTAGAAAGTGGAATTCGCCTTAGAGTCAGCGGTGAAGCCAATGACTATGTTGGCAAGGGCCTCAGCGGTGGCCGCATCGTCGTCAACCCATTGCCTGAGTTTTCGGTTCTGGCCAGTGAATCCGCGATCGTTGGTAACACTTGTCTGTATGGTGCGACCTCGGGCGAAGCCTTCTTTGCGGGGCGCGCGGGCGAAAGATTTGCCGTACGAAATAGCGGAGCCATTGCCGTTGTCGAAGGAGTCGGCCACCACGCTTGTGAATACATGACCGGTGGCAAAGTTGTGGTGTTGGGATCCACGGGCAGCAACTTTGGTGCGGGTATGTCCGGCGGATGGGCTTTTGTATTTGATGAACACAACGAATTTCGCTCTCGCTGCAATCTCGAAATGATCGAAATCGAAAATCTTTCCGATCTCGAGGATGAGACATGGCTCTTGCATATTCTGGCCGAGCATCGACGTGAAACCGGCAGCGTGAAAGCAGACAAAATATTGAAAGGTTGGCGCACCTTCAAACTTCATTTCCGCAAGATCTTACCGAAAGAGTATCGCAAAATTATGGCTGCCCAAAAAAAACGAACTCCTCAGCTCGACCTCCCACCAATTCCGCCGGCCGAAAGAGCTATCGAGTCGACCATTGGAGTTTCACTTTCGTGACTGACGCCAAAGGATTTTTAAAATTTAAACGCCAAGAAATTCCTCGCCGGGAAGTTGGACAGCGATTGCAGGATTGGGCCGAGGTCGATCAACCACCCCCATTGTCATTTTTACAGACGCAAAGTTCACGGTGTATGGATTGCGGAGTTGCCTTTTGCCAAGGCGACCATGGCTGCCCAGTCAACAATCTCATTCCGGAGTGGAATGACTTGGTCTCTCAAAACCGTTGGAAAGAAGCGGCGCAACGACTGCATTCCACCAATAATTTTCCTGAATTCACCGGCAGACTTTGCCCAGCCCCTTGCGAAACCGCCTGCGTATTGGGTGTGAATTCAGAGCCTGTGAATATCAAGGCCTTAGAGTGGGGAATCATTGATCGCGCGTTTGAAAGCGATTGGGTTCAACCTCGCCCGGCCGTGAATTCGAGTGGCCGAAAGGTGGCGATCATAGGTTCGGGCCCAGCTGGCCTGGCGGCAGCTCAACAATTGGCCCGTTTGGGTCACGAAGTGAGTGTGTTTGAAAAAACAAAATCTCTCGGTGGACTTTTGCGTTACGGAATTCCCGATTTCAAAATGCGAAAAGACCTGATTGACCGTCGATTGCACCAGCTCCACAAAGAGGGAGTTCAATTTCACACATCAGTCATTTTTGGTGAAGATCTGACCTTCGCCGAAATTTCGACAAATTTCGATGCGCTGGTTTTAGCCACCGGTGCCGAAGTTCCTCGCGATCTGCAAATTCCTGGACGAGAGCTCAGTGGAATTCACTTTGCAATGGACTATTTGATTGATCAAAATCAAGTTCTTAGCGGCGAGCGATCGACCAACTCCATCACCGCCCGCGACAAGCGTGTCGTCATTCTCGGCGGTGGTGACACCGGATCCGATTGTCTGGGGACCGCGCTTCGGCAAGGGGCTCGCCAAGTCTTGCAATTTGATATACACGCAAGGCCTCCCCACACTCGCGATCCAAAAACTCCTTGGCCACTGTGGCCGATGAAATTGAAATCGTCCCACGCTCACGAAGAGGGTGGCCTTCGCCACTGGAGTCTCTCAACCGAAGAGTTTTTGGGTTCTGGGCAAACTATTGAACGCGTTCGCACCAGGCGCCTGGATTTAGGCGAGGGCGAAGCTCTTGGTGGTGGCGAATTCGGCGCAGATCTTTTTTTTGAAGCCGATCTTGTTATTTTAGCCATGGGTTTTTCAGGCCCTCTGCAAACGTTGAGTTCGGCAATTTCTGGTCTTCGGTTTTCCCACCGCGGAAACCTCGTCACTGATCAAAATTTAATGACTGATATTCCGGGTGTCTTTGCCGGCGGTGACAATCGCCGGGGCGCAAGCCTTATCGTTTGGGCAATCGCCGAAGGTCGAAATCTTGCTGAAAAGGTCGACGTTTATCTAAAAACAAATTCGTTGAAGCGGTCCGCAGCCCTTTGATAGGAGAAGAATTCGTGTTGCAAACAATCACTAGTGCCTCCGAACCCAGCATCGAAGGTTTTCATCAACCCGCAGAATGGGAAAAACACGACGCCGTTTGGTTGGCGTGGCCAAGTCATGGCGAGCTTTGGCAAGAAAATCTGCGGCCCGCGCAAGAAGAATTCATCAGCTTCTGCGAAGCCATCGCGGATTTCGATCCCAAGTTGGGCCGTCACCGTGGCGAACGTCTTCACGTCTTAGTGCCAAATATCGTGGCCGGCCAACAAGCTGAAAAGGAATTGAGTCATCTTCCCGTCAGAATTTTTCTCATCCCTTTCGGAGACATCTGGCTTCGCGATACAGCCCCCATTTTTTTAAGGCGAGGTGCTGAGATCGCCACCGCTAGTTTCGAATTTAACGGTTGGGGAGAAAAGTACAATTTGCCAGACGACTTGACCGTGTCGAAAAAAATTTCGAGTGAAGCTGGCTTCACTCAGTTTGTTTTGCCCTGGATTTTAGAGGGCGGATCCATCGAAGTGGACGGCGAAGGAACTTGCCTCACCTCCCGTCAGTGTTTGTTGAATCCAAATCGAAACCCCGGTCTCTCGCAAGCTGAGATCGAAGCCAAACTCAAACAGAGCCTCGGCGTCCAAAAAGTTTTGTGGTTGGAGGAAGGACTTCGCAATGACCACACAGATGGTCACATCGATACAATCGCGCGACTGGTGTCACCGGCTACGGTCCTCTGTATGAAAGCGACGACCCCCGACGACCCCAACAAAGATGTGTACGACAAAATTGCTCTCGATCTTTCAAAAATGACAGATGCTCAACAGCGAAAATTGACCGTAGGATACATACCTTCACCGGGTGCAATACTCAATGACGACGGTGATCTCATGCCCGCCAGTTATTTAAATTTTTACATCGGCAATTCCACAGTGGTGGTTCCCACTTACGGCAGTCCTATGGATGAACTCGCCGTCGAAGCCATCGCAAAATGGTTTCCCGGTCGCCGCACTGTCGGCTGTATGGCAAAATCAATCTTGACAGGTGGTGGAGCTTTTCATTGTATCAGCCAGCAGCAACCCGCGAAGGAGATCGTTTAAGTATGAAAGCAAGTCCACTGATCACAGTGACCGCTCTGCAGAGCGCCTTTAGCACCGACACCGCAAGCAACGTGGCCCGAATGACTGAAATGACTTTGCAGGCCGCTCGCAATGGTGCACAGGTGATTTTGCTGCCGGAACTTTTTGAAAATGTTTATTTTTGCACTGTCGAAAGCGATGAGTATTTTGCGCTGGCCCACCCGGCGTCGAATCATCCAACGATTTTGCAATTTCAAAAAATCGCAAAAGAATTCAAAGTCGTCATTCCGGTGTCTTTTTTTGAACGCGATGGACAGTGTTACTACAACAGCTGCGCCCTGGTTGATGCCGACGGATCTGTATTGGGCATCTATCGAAAATCCCACATTCCCGACGGACCTGGTTACGAAGAAAAATACTACTTCCGCCCTGGAAATTCTGGCTTTAAAGTTTGGGCCACCCAGTATGGCAAAATCGGTGTGGGAATTTGTTGGGATCAGTGGTTTCCAGAATGTGCACGCGCCATGATGGTCCAAGGCGCCGACATTCTATTGTATCCCACCGCCATTGGCACCGAACCCGAAGAGCCGCTTCTAGACACTAAAGATTTGTGGCAACGGGCAATGATTGGTCACGCGGTCAGCAATGTCGTCCCTGTGGTTGCCGCCAATCGCACTGGCACAGAGTCTCGACAAACTTTTTATGGGCACAGTTTCATCAGCGATCACCGGGGCGAAAAGATTTCTGAAATGGGACGCAACGATTCCGGCACGATCACCGCAAAATTCGATTTTGAAATGATTCGACGCCATCGAGCCGCCTTTGGATTTTTTCGGGATCGACGTCCCGAACTCTACTCAGATTTGATAAAAAACAGTTAAAAACTGAGCTCGCGGACCGTGGGTTTAGAGCGAGGCCGTCGGAGGCTCCAAGCGGGCCTCCCAAGACTCAAGCATCTTTTCAAGTGCATCAATGGTCACTGGTTTAATCAAAAAATCATCCATCAATTTTCGAAATGTCGCCTTTTGCTCTTCCTGAATCACCGTTGCGGTAAATGCAATGATCGGCACACGGCGATCTGATTTCTTTTCCAGTTTGCGAATTTCTGCACTGGCGGTGAGGCCATCCATCACCGGCATGTGTTGATCCATCAAAACGATGTCGAAATGGGATTTTGCAAAAAGCTGGACGGCCTCTTCTCCATTGTTTGCCAACTTCGCACTGTAGCCGAGAGCTTCAATCATGCTGAGGATGATCACCTGATTGATCTGATTGTCTTCCGCCACGAGAATCTGAATCGCCTTCCGCCGAGCCATTTGATTGAGATCGACGACGCGCTCTTCGGCCTCGGGCTTGTTTCGCAAAGGCAAAATGGCTGGTTCATTTGCCACATCCAACTTCACACGAAACCAAAAAACAGCACCTTGCCCCGGCAAACTTTCGACGCCAATTTTTCCGCCCATCACCTCGACGAACCTTCGGCACAAAAACAATCCCAAGCCGGTGCCACCGTACTTTCGCTCGGTGGAACTATCGGCTTGCACGAAGGGTTCAAACAGCCGATCCACTTGTTCGGAAATCATGCCAATTCCGCTATCACGAACACTGATGCGCAAGTCACAATCTGTTCTGGTCAACGATATCACATCGGCCGTCACCAAAATAATTCCGCTGTCGGTGAATTTAATTGCGTTATTTAAGAGGTTCAAAAGGACCTGGCCAATTTTCCCCGAATCGCCATACAAAGATTCTGGCACCCGAGGGTCCACGAATCCTTGCATTTTCAAACCCTTTTCGGCCGCTAAAACTCCCACCAGACTGATTCGAGATTCAATCAGCTGCGCCAGACTAAAGGTGGCCATTTCTAGTTGCACTCGGCCCGCTTCAATTTTCGAAAAATCCAAAATTTCATTCACAATTTTAAGTAAGCTCGAAGCCGAGCTGCGAATGACGGTGACAAAATTTTTCTGCTCACGATTGAGCTCCGTGCGCGCCAAAAGATCTGTCATGCCGACGACCCCATTGAGAGGCGTTCGGATTTCATGACTCATATTCGCCAAAAATGCGCTCTTGGCGACGGCCGCCCGTTGAGCGCCTTCTCGCGCCGCCAGAAGTTCGCCTTCAAAAACCTTTTGTTGAGTCACGTCGCGAGCGACAGCGTACATTTTATCGCCGACGGGAACCGACTTCCACGACAGTGTTTTGTAAGTTCCATCGCGACAGAGAAATCGATTTTCAAAAGAAAGGACCTTCTTGCCAGCAAGCTGATTTTGAATTTCTTGATTGGTTTTTTCAATGTCCTCGGGATGAATAAAATCTAAAATTGGTTTTGCATACAGCTCTTCCAGACTAAATCCGAGAGTTTCACCGTAGGAGGGACTCAAGCGCTTAAAAAACCCATCCATTCCGGAAATGCACAGCATATCCAGCGACAGCGTAAAAAATCGATCCACTTCGGCTTCAGCGATTTCGCGGCGACAGTTGTCCCGATAAACCACAAATCCCGCTAAAAACAGCAAAACACAGCCCAAAATTCCGCCTGACCAAACCAACATCATCGAAATTTGACCTTGCCGCTCAGAGGTAGACAGCCGCGACACCAACAACCGATTTTCTTCGGCACGGAAGGCGTCGATGGCTGCAAACAGCTCAGCGTCCCGAGCTTTTGACTCTTCCGTTTTCATCCGACTGACAATGACTTCAAAGCCACCCTTCCGTCGCAGATCAAAGGACTTTTCCCAGCGATCTCGCTTGGCATTCAAAAGGGAGGTGATTTGCTCTAACTTCAGAACTTGGAGTGGGTTGTCGGCCGCCAAAATTTTCAAACTTTGCAGGGATGCTTCAAGCGCTTCATTCGCTTGGCTATAGAGTCCCAAATAGTGAGTTTGCTCAGTCATGTGGTGAGCCCGCAAATTATTTTGGGCCGTCGCAAATAGTGTGGACAGCTTTTCAATCTGCCCTTGGACCTCCATGGAATGAACCAACCAACGGGTGTCGTCTATAAACTTGGAAGTGCTTAGATTTGCGCTCACGAGCGCTGCTAAAATCAGGGCGGCCGCCAACAAAAAACCTAAGGTGGTTTTGGCACTATTTTTCATCGTCCAGATAATAGTGGATCGGATGGCCCAGCGCTGACAAACTATTTTGCAGCGCTAGACTCTTCACAGCGGCCTCACGAAATACTGCTAAAATTTGTCGCAACTGAGGTTGGGTGAGCTTCTTTTTTCCGAAAGATTCCGAAAGAGGATGGGGTTTCGTGTTCATATTTACTGTGTAAACAATGTGTATTTTTAAAAATCCGCTGTAAACGTTTGCGTCCCGCAACATGAGGAGACGGCCCCATGAATCCTGGTAGACTTCTTTCTGTGGCATTTGAGTTTATCAAATCTTTAAAGTGGTACGCCTGGTTGTTCATCTTCTTGGCCCTCGTGCTCTTGGGCATTCTCGACGGCCAAGTGACCGAAGCTTTGGAGGCCACCCTTCACTCTAGCAAAGGGACCAACACCTTTGTGTTGATTGGGCTGGGTCTAGTGTCCATGGCCCTCAGTTTGTTTTTTCCAGCTCTGATGACTTGCATTGCATTTACATTTCACAGCTGGCCGGCCCCGGCGAAAGCGGGTGCGCTGCTTCGCCAAGGAATCATTGAAATGATGCGAGCCTGGGGCCAAATTTTCATAAGGCTGCTTTGCCTTATTCTGCCGGGCCTATGGCGGATGGCCGAGACCGTCTATGTCCCCATCGTGGTAGGTCATTCTTTTTCTTATCACAGCGGCCGATTGGATGCTCCCGACACTTCGGCTCGAATTTTTCGTCAAACCTGGCTTCGCAGTTTGCTCGCAATTTTGATCTTCTACATTGTGTTGCCATTTGTTTCGAGTAGCTATTTCTCCGACTACAAGAATATCACAGAACAGCCTTTGGGTTTTGCCCTCTTGACCGCGTCTGACACTTTCTTTTTTGTTCTTGGAACCGCGGTGCTCGTTAGCATTGCCAAAACAGCCCCCGCCATGCAGGCGGTTTATCAAAAAGTGAGCTCAATAGAACTCTCTGCCGAAGGAACCCGATGAATCTCATGTTTTCATGGCGAGAGATCCCGCAGCGACACCGCGGACTCACATTCGACGACGTCTTACTTATTCCCAATCGCTCTGACATTCGCTCTCGAAAGACACCCTCGCTGCAGACCCAACTCACAAAATCGATCACCCTCGAAATTCCATTTATCAGCGCGAATATGGACACTGTCACAGAGAGTGCGATGGGCTTGGCAATGGCAAAGCTCGGTGGACTTGGAATTCTCCATCGCTTTTTGAGTGTCCAAGAACAAGTGACCGAAATTCAAAAAATGACTTCGGAGAGCCAATGGCTAGCCGCCAGCATCGGCGTTAGCGATGACTACCAGGAACGGGCCCACGCATTGGTTTCCGCAGGCTGCCAGATTTTAACAATCGACATTGCTCACGGCCACTCCTTGCAAATGTTTGAAACTTTAGAATGGGTCAAAACAGAATTCCCCACGATCCAAATCATTGCTGGCAACGTGGCAACTCCCAACGCCACTGAAGATCTGATCAACGCGGGCGCGGATGCAATCAAAGTTGGAATCGGCCCGGGCTCGATGTGCACCACTCGAGTGATCACCGGTTGCGGAGTTCCGCAATTGACAGCCATCGCTCTGTGCGCCATTGCCGCCGAACCTTTTGGAATTCCCATCATTGCCGACGGTGGCCTGCGCAGCTCGGGCGACGTGGTCAAAGCTCTCGCTGCCGGTGCATCCACAGTCATGCTAGGTGGGATGCTCGCCGGCACCATCGAAACTCCGGGCGAAATCAAATCGGGCCGCAAACAGTATCGTGGCATGGCCTCAAAGTCGGCACAGGTTTCTTGGCGCGGCGGAGTCCCCGAGGGCATGGCTCCCGAAGGAGAATCCACTCAAGTCACCGTGAAAGGTCACGTCAAAGATGTCGTTCAAGAACTTTGTGGCGGTCTCCGCAGCGG
>CALCCV010000302.1 GCA_937900305.1 uncultured Pseudobdellovibrionaceae bacterium
TTTCCCTACACGACGCTCTTCCGATCTGCCTTCAAGTAGGTTTTCATCTCACCCAACTTCATTCTCATATTTGTTTGCCGCGATGGTGTTGGTGTTTTCGACTTCCTGCCAAAAAAACTCTAACTCCACCGACGCCTCGACCGACGAGACTATCGAAGCCTCCTTCGAAAACCTCAACACCACGGTTTTTCAAGTGAAGTGCATCGGCTGCCACTCCTCGACGGCGGATCAAGGAATTGATTTTACGAATTATGATTCACTAATGAATTCGGTAAACAGCCAGGGTGGGTTTGCCGTGATCGTCGGAGAACCTTCCAGTAGCCGCATCTGGATTCGCACCCGTTCAAGCGGTGGCATGCCTCCAGTCGACGGAGCTCTCACGAGCGCCGAGAATGAAGCCATTCGCCAGTGGATCGCAGCCGGAGCGGAGCCTTAAAATGAGCCGCAAATCTAGAAGGACCGCTCCATTCTAGTTTTGAGATTCAAAGAGTTTTCTTTCCGATGTAGGTCGACAAAAACTCGTCCATTTCCTTCAACCTAGGTGGAACATAGTCCGGTACAACTTCGTCAACTCCAAGCGCATCGAAGCAGTGCACTCCCTCTTTTTCAAAACTATAGATCGAAGGAACGCCCTTCGCCTGCAAGGCTTCGTGCATTTTCTTAGCTTGTTCGAAGGGCACATCTGTGTCCTTCCCGCCATGGAGGAGAAAGGCCGGAGGATAATCTCGTTTGACCAGTTCAATTGGATTCCATTGCCGATACCACTTTTTATCCGCTGGATCATGACCTGCAACTTCCAGCGGCCACAATCCATTTTGTCGCAAGTACACCCAATAACCCTTGTCCCCAAAAATCGCGTCCGAGGTTTTCGAATCAGTCGTAGCCACTTCTCCAGTGCGAATCCCTAGGCTAGCCATGGCATCGCTCTTTAAAACCACGTCCTTTTTTAGATATTCGATCGAAGGCTTTGCATACCAATCGCCATTTATATCGCTGTATCCCGATGCGATGACTACAGCCGCCGGTCGCGGTGACAGCCGTGCGCCTGAAAGCGCAGCGAGGTAGGCTCCCGCCGAGTGCCCAACGATCGCGATTCGCGTGGGATCAATGTCAAATTCACTTACACCTTCGTTGCCCATCCAAGCATAGGCACTCTTGACGTCATTAAATATTTCAGGAAGTTTTGTCTGAGGAGCGAGACGGTATTCGATGTTAACCACGACATAGCCAGCGTCATGAAAACGCTTCAGATGCAACTGACCCCATTTTTCAAAATAGCCAAGACCATCTGATACCAATCCGCCGCCGTGCAAGTAAAGAATCGCCGCCTTAGGTCCAGCGCCTGCCACCGGATAAACGCTAGCGTGTAAATCAAGGGCGCCAACCTTTTTGTAGACTACGGTTTTCATACTGGGAGTCGAAGACTCACTGGCAATGCTTCTTGCACTTAAAGGCTTTTGTTCACTGCTCGCTGAGTCTCGCCCCGACGAGGAAGCACACCCAAAGCCAAAAAAGGAACTTAACACAAGTCCAAGAAAAACGCTTTTTATCATCTGAATTCCATCCCTGTTAAAGTATTTCAAGTTTCCTATTTAGTTTCCTATTTCCTATTTTTAGAATCTTAAAGAAAACACAAAACCTTAGCAACTTAATCCGGGTGATCATACCTGCTTTGAACCCCAAAGTGCAAATACCAGCGATTGCTCTTGAATGTGTTTTCAAAGACCGGCGCGAGGCAGGCCTCTCGTGAATTTTTGTGAGCCTCCCCGAAGGCGAAACCAAAACGAGAGAATCTCAATTTGGCGAACTCATTGACAGTGTCGAGCAAATACAAGTCATTCGGCCAAAGGCACAGTGAGTTCCGAATGGTGTGCGCCATTTCCTATTTGGCCCAAGAAACATGGTGCTGAGATTGCTAAAGCAGATTCGACAGATCGATCGTTTTGCGAGACGACCGTCTTTAAGGACCACAACGCTGCGATTGGAAATTTTCCGTGAACAAACATTTAGGGCTAGCGCTTAAAATTATTATAGTCGCTCATTTTTACCAGATAGCATGGGGTGCAGAGAGGCAGGAAAAACAACCAACTTCTCCCGCAAAATCTGCTACTCTTGAAAACGCGAACAGCAAATCTGCCTACAATGCCGGTCAAATTAGTATTTTGTCAGAGCCCGAGGCCGAAGCCCTATTTCAAGAGTTTGCAAGCAATCCCGATATTGCTTTTGGTTATCCCGAGGATGGCTGCTTCGCTCGCGCCCACCTGATGTGCGATCAAATGGCGAAGCGTGGATATCTCTGTGGCAAAGTCTGGCTTTTGGCTGATCATTTAAACGGTCCACTCCTGTCCGTTCCTTCGCCTCTTGCACCCGGAGAAATCATTCGTTGGCGGTTTCATGTGGCACCACTGGTGTATCGTCGCTCAGCTCTGGATGGTGCGCTCTCTCTCGTTGTGTTGGATCCTTCTCTCTTTACCACTGTGGCTCTCGTGTCAGATTGGGTGCAAAAACAGACCTATCATCCTCCGGAACGGATGCCTCTAACGACATTTTATGTCACTCGTGGATCTTTGTATGATGTCCATACGATCTCTTCCAGTAGCGGCCGACCAGGCGCTTTCACGAAAAGTGATCTAGGGCAAGCCGAGCTTTGGAACCAATTCTATCTTGCGCTCCAAAGATTGCGAGAGCATCAGGCCCTCAGCCCCGAGTTGTTCGAAGCTGTTTCGAAAATCATTCCTCTTGAAACACAATCGACTTTCGAGACCTACTTCCCATTACAAAAATAATCTAGATCGGAAGAGCACACGTCTGAA
>CALCCV010000303.1 GCA_937900305.1 uncultured Pseudobdellovibrionaceae bacterium
GCGTGTTCAGGAAAAGCCAGAGACCCGCAGTATCCCAAGTTTGGATCTTGCCAAGAGACGGCTTCGGCGCTGTTGACAGGGCAACGAGCAGACGCCAACATTGTATCCAGTCGACATTGACCTGATGGATGCGTTTCAAGAGTCGCAGACACCTGAGTGCGATCGGGCGTAGATAAAAACGGCGGAGATCGACCCTCTACGGAGGCGTAATAGCCCGTCAGTGCAAGGGCTCCCATCATTGCCGAAGTGCAATTGGCGGCAGAAGGTCCTGCTGCGCACACCGATGAAATTTCTAAAGCTCGAGCGCCAAGGTCCACGTTCAATTTATAAAAGGGAGCAACCTTTTCAGCAAACCGTCGAAAACATTTTTGAACAGAGTAATAATCTGCTTGCCCTTCCACACTGATGGTTTCTCCGCCACCGTTGGAAGGGGCCCCGCCGAGCAAATGACCCAGCTCATGGCACAAGACCAAAACAAAAGCCTCTTCATTGATCAGATGATATCTCGGCATTCCCCCTGGCACTTCAAGAAACCACTCTGATCCCTCTTTCCATCCCCACGCATTGACGGCCCCATCATTCCAATCTTTCAAGATGTGAAGCTCGGCCCCTTCTTTTGCAACCTCTTCACCAAATGCATTTTTGAAAGCCGCGAGAACATAGTCATAACGATCTTCAGGATAACCGTTGTCGAACTCGTCCGACAAAAAGGCATAACGGGAATCAACTGCGGCGGCTCGAAAATCCGAAGTGCTTCTCACCTCAGTCACGAAGAAAGAGCCCGCAGCCAAACTGATCAAACCGAGAATCAAACTTTTCTTTTTCATCCAGGTCATGAGATCAACGTTCAGTTCACCGGACAATCCTTTTCGCAAGGGACCTTGAACCTCCAGATTGCGGCGAAATCAGAAGTCGCTCCGCCAATAGCTGAAACCTTACGCAGCTAAAAAATTTAGTCCAGGAAGTGCGCACCGCATTGGTCCTCTTTCCAAGTTGAAGAAGCGACCGCTTTCCCATAGAACCGAACGTGGAGAGCTGGTAGAGCGGTTGAATACACCAGTCTTGAAAACTGGCAGCCCTTCACGGGGCTCGAGGGTTCGAATCCCTCGCTCTCCGCCAACTTGTTTTTGAATCCTTTGTAAAATTAATCCCGAAATCCGAAAATAGATGCGCGTTAACTTCGTCGGTCACCTAAGGTGTTTTGATCTTGCCAGATTGCAGGGCAAGTTCAGGTACTATGTAAGGTTGACATTGGTCACCTCGGATTCTTGAGCAGTGGCCCAACCGCGTGGATAAGCCGCGGCAATTGATCCAATTTCAAAAAATGGAATTTA
>CALCCV010000304.1 GCA_937900305.1 uncultured Pseudobdellovibrionaceae bacterium
ATCTTGGTAGGAAAGTTGAGACGGGCCAGTCGTGCGATAGTAAATCACTTCGCCCATGGCATCAGTGATGGGTGTTTGAAAGAGGCCGGAAATTTGCAACCCACTATCCAACTCAATCGTGTTGACGGTTTCGGCACGAATGGCCTTCAGCAAACTCTCAAGGCCCCCTCGGCGGAAAGCCATCGTGTTCGCAAGTTCTTCGAGAACAAGCCCAAGGTGGGCAAAATTCGGAGTTACAAAAAGTTGTGGCTGTTGTTCTGTGATGTCATAGGAGAAATCAATGCAAGCGAGAGTCAGAGGCATTTTTTTGACTTTATCGCTAAGGCACCCTCGGCTTTCACCAAGCGATGAAAGCAAGCCAGCACCAAATATTTTAGGATTCTTTAGATCACCGATCAAACCGTACTCCGCCGTCCACCAGTTCATCCGACCAAGTATCGAAGCCTCTGAAATTTCAGCGGTGCTTTTACTGAGGGCGTTGAGTTGATTTTCCGCCGCAGTGATTTGCGCGGAACTGGAATTTGGATGTTCCTTGAGATCCGAAAGATTTCGAATCGCGCGATACGTTTCGATGTCATTCTTTGAGATGATGGCTTTACGGGCCACTTGAGCGTAGTGCTTTAGGTAAGCTGCAAATTCTGGTTGCACGAGAATGGGAGCGTGCCCGGCAGCTTCATGAACAATATCGGGCGCTGGAGTGTATTCAAGATGAAGGAGAGTTCGAATGTCTGAGGCAATCGGAAGAACACTTAGGCTTTGTAGCTCCATAAAAGCCGCGGGTGGAATAAACCCACTGACCGGAAGCGCCCGCCAGCCAAATTTTTCAATTTTTGCGCTAATGTCGGAAATACTGGGGATGCGATCAATTTCGATTCCCGTTTTTTCAAGACCTTCGAGGTAACTGTCGTGAGCATTGTCGGAGAGAAAGTGTTTCAGTTGTCGTAGAATGAATCGCCAGACGGCATGGTCCCGAGCGGTGTAGCGTGTGTAATCCTGTTCGACGATGTACTTTTGTAAGTGCTTAGGGAGTGTCGCTGTCACCTCTGTAGTTGTGGTCATAGGAGTTTTTGCTCCTTCATCAAATGTTCTTTTACGTAGTCAGCCACACCGCCTTCCAGCGTCCACTGGAACGGTGTCATTCCTTGGCTGTAGAATTTGCCCATCTTTGCTTCGGTGAAATATTGATATTGATTTTTTAAGTTGGCGGGGATGTCGATGAAATCAATGGCCGGTACCATGTCGAGCGCTTTGAAAACAGCGTGACCAAGTTCCATCCAAGTGCGCGCTGTGCCCGTGCCCATGTTATAAATTCCACTAGCAGGTTTTTTTTCCAAAAGTTCGATCATCCAGTGAACAACGTCTTTTACATAGATGAAGTCCCGCATTTGTTCACCGTCTTTGTATTCGGGAAGGTGAGATTTGAAAAGCTTCAGTTGCCCAGTGGATTGAATTTGGTGAAAGGCCTTCAGGACCACGCTGGCTTGATCACCTTTGTGAGCCTCGTTGGGACCATAAACGTTGAAGTATTTCAGGCCGTACCAATTCGGAGGAGAGTGCCGAGCTTCACCGACCCATTGATCAAAAACCAGCTTTGATTTTCCATACAAGTTGAGGGCTTTCAGCAAAAAGGGGTTCGTATGATCGTCGAATCCCAATGCGCCGTCACCATAGGTCGCCGCGCTGCTGGCATAGATGAGTGGAACGGATTCAGCAGCACACCAGCGAAATATTTTTTGTGAATATTGCACATTGTTTTCGAATAAAAAATCCCAATTGGTTTCGGTCGTGGAGGAACAAGCGCCGATGTGAAAAAAGGCTTTGACCTGGGAGCCCTTCGTTTCGGCTAAAAAATCCCACAGCTCATCTTTGGCCAGAAATTTTGCATAGGACTTTCCCTTTAGGAGATCGCGATCTTTAAGAGGAACAGTGTCCACCGCGATGATGTTGAAAATGCCCTTTTGGTTCAATTGCCAAACGGTGGCGCTGCCAATAAATCCGTTAGCTCCCGTCACGATGTGCATGTGATCCTCCTCGAGAATTGAACGGCTCGAGCCTATCCTCGAACTCCTGACTCAGCAAGGGGCAGGCGGGCAAACCATCGAGGGGGTTATTGCCGAAGAAGAGCAGTTTACAAGGTGTGAAAAAAATGGCAATAACTTCGAGATATGAAACCCAACATCGATCAGCCATGGACCTGGGTAAAACACAAACCGAGTTTGTGCGAGTCTTGCGTCGGCAGTTGTTGTACAATGCCCGTAGAGATCGGCTTCGAAGACCTGGTTCGCCTAGGTTTAGCGGAATCCGACGAAGCCATTCGATCGCAGCAAAAGCTTTTTAAGCGGTTGCGAAAAGAGGGCCATCTGCAGTCTTACCGACAATCGAGTCAACTTTTTACCTTAGCCCGGCAAAGCAATGGGGCCTGCGTCTATCTCGACGGAAGAGGGCGCTGCACAGTCTATGAAAAACGACCGGGTGTTTGTCGTTCATTTCCATTGGTGGGTCCCAAGCCCGGTTATTGTCCCCACAACCGTTTGTGACGGTGACGTAGCCACCCGATCGAGCCAATGAGCAATATCAAACTCCACCAACCACCCTGAGAAAAGAGCCAGGCTGGTCCGCGATCGTCGGCTCGAAAAAATTCAACGATAAATCGAATTGTTGAATGTCCCAGTAGCCAAATCGGAAAAAGAAATGGCCAGAGTTTGGCGTGAGCAGACTGCACGGCGGTGTTTGACGAAGATGGCGTGCGAGTCAAATGTCGTTTCTCAATTTTTAAAAGCAGAATCAGTAAAAAAAGTTCCCCAAAACTCATGTAAAGCTGAGTGGGATGGCGAGGCAGCCAACGACCTTGATCATCGGGCAAAACCATGGCCCATGGCAAATCACAAACAGCGCCATAGCAGCAGCCATTGAGAAAACACCCAAGGCGCCCAAGAATCACCATCAAAGAAGCGATCGGTGCAAAATGATCAAAATGTTGAATCCATTGGCGGGGATTCAACCGTCGAGCACTGACAACACCAGCCAATAAACCACCAAAGAGTCCGCCATAGAAAACAAAGCCACCGTCCCAAAAAAAGAACGCTTTGTAGGGGAAGTTTCGATAATACAAGGGTTCTTCGAAGAAAATATGAAAGAGTCGAGCTCCGGTGAAAACACCAACCATGATTAAAAATGTGATGTCGAGAGTTTGCCCTTCGTCGAGATTCCGCAAATGAGCCCGGCGCTTAGACCATAGCAACGCCAAGCAAGCGCAGAGCGACGTCACCAAAAAAAAACTGGGAACGCCAAAGCTAGTGAAGAGCGCAATCTGTGGATGCAAATTCACCTCGAAAGAAATCAACTGGACGCAGGTCGAGCAAAAAAGCTCTGTTCTTCTCACCATTTTATGCGGATAATTATCTCATGCAACTGCATCCTGCTGAAATCGCCAATGAGTTAAAAAACTTCCATTTCTTCAAATCTTTTCGCCAAGATTTGTTGCTGCAGGTTTCAACAATGACCGGTTGTAAAACAATCGCCCGGGGCGAAATGGTTCTTCGGGAAGGCGAGCACAACACCTCTCTTTATTTCATTCGCCGGGGCAGCGCAGAAGTTTTAATGGGTGGCGAAGTGGTTGCCGTAGTTCAGTCACCGGGCGAAGTGATTGGAGAAATGAGTGTGGTCACCCGCAGTGTTGCCACATCTTCAATTCGTGCGACTTCGGATTTAGACTGTTTTGTCATTGATTCGATGGATTTTGAACAGGTCCCGAACAAAGATAAAGATCATTTTCGAGCGATCCTTTATAGCATTTATTCGTCCATTTTGGTTGAGCGGTTAGATAAAGCCAATCAACGCGTTCGGCTTTTTGAAATTGCCAATCGCGAATTGTACGAAGCGGCTAAGACGATTCAATTCACTGGTGGTAAAAAGGTCATCTTTGCATCGTCAGACAAAAAACAAATTCAGCTTGCTCGCACAGCTATCGGAGGTTCGGGTATGGATCTGGCGGTGGCCAGCAGCCTGCAAGCCTTTCAAGATCAAGTTCAGGTCGGAACTTGCGAATTGTTTCTGTGTGATGATCAACAGACCGAAATCCTCGATTGGTACAAAACACAACCACAACCAGCGCCCTGCATTTTAATGACGACGAAAGACATCCGTAAAGAGATTGATTTGCTGGTGTCTTATCCTTTTTTCAAGTACGTCATCACTCGAGATCTCGAAAATCGGCCTCAGGCCATCAGAACTATTTTGACCGCCTTGAGCAAGGTTCTGAGTAAAAGCCCGTTTGGTCTGGAAAAGTACCTCACCTGGGGCGTGGAAGTGAAATCGTTGATGGTCAAATCCAGCAAAGATCGCAACAGGGTTAAAGAAGACATCACCGCGCTTTTTAAAAATATGGGAATTCGGGACACGCTATTGGATCGCGTAAACGTTGTTTTGGAAGAGATGCTGATGAACGCGATCTATGATGCGCCCGTGGATGTTCGGGGCGCGTCGCTTTACAATCATCTGTCTCGGAAAAACGAAATTGTTCTTGATGTGATGCAACAGCCAACGGTTCAGTTTGCCAGTGATGGAACTACTTTGGCCGTCTCGGTGACGGATCCATTTGGCGCTCTTCGTCCGGAAACTCTGGTGAAGTATCTCAACAAATGTTACGCCGGCGTGGATTCTCATGATGCTAGCAAAGGTGGAGCAGGGAAAGGCCTATTTCAAATCGTCGAAACATCTGATTTCACCGTTTTTAATATAAAAATTGGCGTAAAAACGGAAGTCATCTCGATCTTTAATTTGGATCCCAATAACAAAGAGACCAATCCAAGTTTTCACCTCTTTAATATCTAAATACCGCGGATTTTAAACAGTAGTTGCGCCTGATCACGCGCCTTCGCTAGGATGCCCGCATTGTTCATCCATGAGCATCCATGAGGGGGAAAGTCGTGAAAGTTCATTTTCATTTGATCTGTCGTATTTTAAAAAATATTATTTTAGGGAGCTTCTGGTTTGTTGCAGCGAAATCGGCGATGGCTTCGCAGTTGGTTTACTGCTCGGAAGCCTATCCGCCAACGCTGGCTCCGCAAATGGGAACGTCCATGACGACGATGAACGTCGGCCAGCACGTGTTTGATTCCCTGTTGGTCCAAGATCCGCGCACGGGTGAGTTTTCGCCTTCAGTCGCTAAAACCTGGTCCATTTCAAAGGATGGATTAACTTATACATTCACCTTGCGTGAAGATGTGGCCTTTCACGAAAGCGAAATTTTTAAGCCATCTCGCAATTTGAATGCGGATGACATTGTTTACACTTTCCAACGAATGCTGGATCCGAAGCACCCTTTTCACAAGGTGAGTGGCGGTAATTATTCAAGTTTTTTTGGCTATGGCGTGAATCTGTCTTTGAAGGAAGTCAAAAAAATCAGCCCAACGACTGTTCAATTTATTTTAAAAACTCCGATTGCACCTCTTTTAACCTATTTGTCATTTGCGGGTCTGGGGTCTCTGCAATCAGCTGAATATGCCGATCTAGCCGTAAAACTCAAAAATCTGGAACTGGTCGATAAGCAACCCATTGGAACCGGTCCTTTTCAATTGGTTAAACAGCAAAATGAAGTGAACTTGCGATTCAAAGCTTTTGCAAAATATTTCAAGGGCAAAGCAAAATTCGACGATTTGATTTTTTCAACTGTTACCGAGGCCGCAGTTCGGCAACAAAAATTGCTCGCCGGCGAATGCGATGTCATTTTTTCTCCGCAGTTTTCAGATTTGCCGAAGTTTGCTGCCAATCCGAAATTTAAAGTTCACGACAGTCCGGGAACAAATATTTTTTATTTACAAATGAATGCACAAAAAGCCCCATTTGATAATCCCAAGGTTCGCGAAGCTGTGGCCCATAGTTTAAATCGCGAAAATTACGTCAAAGCGATTTACCAGGGCAAAGCCAAAGTTTTAAATAGCTTGGTTCCTGAAAGTTTTTGGTCTTACATCGATGGTAAATCTGAATTCACTTATGAGCCAGAGCGAGCCAGGGTTCTTTTAAAGGAAGCTGGCTTTCCGAACGGCTTTGAAACCACCCTGTGGGCTTTGCCGGTGAGTCGTCCCTATAATCCGGATGGAAAAAAAATGGCCGAGTTGATGCAAGCCGACCTCGCCAAAGTTGGTATTAAGGCAAAGATTGTTTCTTACGACTGGGGAACTTACCTCGATAAAGCTTCGAAAGGTGAATACGATCTTTATCAAATTGGCACATCCGAAGTTCTTGATCCCGATGCTTACTACTCTTATTTCACTTGTCAGGCGGTCGAGATGAGCGACAACACCTGGTGCAACAAAGATTTCGACAAATATTTGCAACTCGCAAAGCAAGTCACCGATCGAAAAAAGCGAATGGCTTTTTATGAAAAGGCATTTGAGGTTTTCAAAAAAGATAAACCAGTGGTCCCCATCGCAACCGGAAACATCGTTCAGATCAGTTCCGCGCGGGTGAAGTCCTATGCACCAGGGCCGGACGGATCCGTCGACTTTTATGGTTCAAGTGTCGAATAGACAACGGATCCGAGTGTTAGCCGGTCACGGTCGTGGAGCCAGAGGATTTGTCGGAGGAAAGCCGTTTGTTTCGGCGGCTTTCAAGGACCATAAGAATCATCAACAGTCCAACTCCGATGACGATCATGCTGTCGGCGAGATTGAAAGCTGGCCAGCTGTATCTATTCTGTAAGTGGAAGTCCAGATAATCGATCACATACCGATACAACAACCTATCGATATAGTTACCGACGGCGCCACCAAAAATTAACGATAGGGCATAGATCTGAATTTTGTCGTTGGAATCCACTCCCCGCAGAATGAAAAGTATAATCACCAAGGCAATGGGCGGCATAATTAAAAAGAAAATATCACGAAACTCAGGATGCGATTGAGCCAAAAATCCAAAAGCGGCGCCGGGATTGCGCACGTAGATCGGAAGAGCGTCGTGTAGGGAAAGAGTGTCTTCGCCTGTGTAG
>CALCCV010000305.1 GCA_937900305.1 uncultured Pseudobdellovibrionaceae bacterium
TACTCTGAGGATCAGGGACGCCCCGCGCTTTCGATTCGACTGATGGTGGGGCTTCGTTTCCTGAAGGCCATTTTTGGGGAAAGCGACGAGTCGGTGGTTTTAAAATGGGTGGAAAACCCCTACTGACAATACTTCTGCGGAGGGATGACGTTTCGACATGAACTTCCCTGTTGACAAGACTCTCCCTCGGTAAAACGGCAGCCTGTCGAACAAATTGAGGCCTTTTTAATTGAAATCTCAGACTGAGAATCAGGAAATGGAATCTGGTTTTGCAGTCCGCCAATGGCCGCAGTTTTTTGAGCAGGCCCACGAGTCTTTTGACACAGCCAAGGACACTACTGCCAAAAGCTTTTTTTCATTTGGGTTTGATCGCGCATGAGCTTGGTCGCTGCGAGCATGCTTCGGAGTGGTATAAAAAGTCTTATCGGATAGCCAAAGATCTTCGTGCACACTTATGGAATTCCAACACAACTCACTCGCGGACAACTTTCATTCCAAGATCCTTTTCCAGAACTTGACCTGCTTACGTCACCGCAAGCTGTTGATAAAATCAAAATTTTTGATGATGACTGCACATTGCTCGGCGCCATTTACAAGTTGAGCGAAAAACGGGATCTTAGAAATGTAAGCCGGCAATAGATCGAGGCGATGCAAAAAGGGCTCTAGCGAAAGCCGTTCCACGATGGAGGGATGCGATCTTGGTATCCCCTCGCAGCCATCTCTTCATAGAACTTTCGAAGATGAACCAGAGGATCTTCCGGGGGACCTAACCGAATGATTCGAGTCGACGGTTCTGAATTGAGATTCGAGCCCGGAACTCGATGCGATCCTTTAAGCGGCGGCACGTAAGCCCGCATCTCACCCTTTTCACCGAAGAGTGCTAAGAGTTTTTCACGACTGGCTTCAGGATCTAAAGAAGCTTGTGCGTGCGGGCTCGGCCCACTCGCATCAACGGTCGCGTTTTTTAAGTTTGCGGAAGCGGTCCGATCGAAATCCTTTCGAACAACTTCGCTCAACAATCGTGATCGACCGAGAAGCTCATCAGAGAAAGTTCGGTCGTGGCCAATCTCGTTCATAATGAGCGCGAGATCACCGTCTGAAGAAAAGTATCTCCCTGATTTAGGATCTACAGCTACTTTCACTTCTTCCCAAGGGCTTTTTAAGCCGTCTTTTTTTATCTTAGATAAATCTTCAGGCGAGACTATTTTGCGTTCTCCAGATTTATTTTTCACAACGGCTTGTCCTAGCTCGTCGCGATAACCGCGAATTTTTATCTTTCTGTCCCGCACGAGGCTCAACATTTCTTCCGTAGAATCTGCGTCCAACTCGTAGAAAGCTTCGGTAAACTCGTTTTTTGAAGATTTAACTTTCATAAAAATACCCTTAGCCTGCACGCCCCTGGCCAGATTGGCCAGAGCGGAGTCAGACATACTTCCAAGCACCACTACGGCATCTTGTCGCTTGGCCACTTCCATACCCGCTTCGTCTAAGGCAGAGGTTGCGAACTTGATCCGAGCGTGCCGCAGTTTCGTGAGCTCTGCGGCAGTCGCTTTGCCGGCTTTAACGGATTTCATGAGCGCTGGTAGCTCGTCAGCGATGTCGCGAAACGGTTTTCCGACATCCTTACCGGACCTAAATGCCAGGCCACCTGGCAATACGGCTAACGCCGCATCCACCACTAAGCTGGATTGGCCCTCCTTGAGTTCGGTATTCAGTGCCGAGCACTCACTCAAGGCATTTTCATAGCTATCGCCGCCCATTAGCGCTTGCCTGGAACAGGTAGCGATTGCGCGATCTAAATTTTCATCGACGATAAGTTGATTGCGAATCACTTCGGATCCAAGGCCCAAAGCTCCGACCGCAGCGCCTTGTGCACCCAAAGCTGCGGCCGCGACTAGAATAGGAGTTGTGACAACAGCCGCTGGCAAAAGAAAAACGGCTAAGGTAGCTCCTCCCAGTGCGAGGCCTGCGTAACCTAACCCAGTAATCACTGAATTTAACCCTTCAGATTCTTTTCGCTGGATGGATTCGCACTGACACAAGCGCTTTTGCAATTGCTTGCGCTCAAGGGGAAATAGCTTAAAACTCGGCTCAATGAGTGCCGCAGCTAGAGTTGGATCTGTACCGGCCAATTGACAAAGGTCCATCTGACAAACTTCACCCATTTGTTTGATGGCATCACGCATGTGTCGATCTTGAATCGAACGATACAACATCTTTGCCCGCCCACCGATATTCGCACCTCGAGTGGAACTAGAAACAACATTGGCATAACTACCGATCGGACTCTTAACCTTCGAGAATTTTTTTTTCGAATCCGCAAAAATGTCGATGGGGTAGTCGCTCAGGTCCACCTTCGCAACCCCCTCTACCGCCGGGAAAGCCAACGTTTCTCGAATGTCATCTGAACTTCGAGCAAAATTTTCGTCCGAGTAATCGAGCTGACGATCTAAAATGTTTCTCAACTCCGCCGACTCCACGTCTTTTGTCGCTTGAAAGAGCCGATTGTAGATAGCCACCCCTGGGTACATGATTTTCAAAGTCTCAATGCCTCGCTCTACTCGGCCTGCAACTTCTACCCCACAAAATCGGTCGGCCGCGCGATCGTCTTCATCGAGGTCCTTACAAGATTCCACTCTGCTACGAAGTTTTCGAAGGCGATGGTATTCAAGCAATGCAACTTGTGTTTTATGATCATAGTCGCGATGTTTTTTATAAGAGAGCTCGGTGTAATTTCGATTGTTCAAAGCATTGAGAGCTTGAAAACTGCTATCCGCCGACTTTTGAACCATCGGCATGGAGCCTCGTGAAGTGCAGGCCTGCATAGATTGTTGCAACAACGGACTCAAATCTTCAGCGGGGCGTCCCCTCGATCGATTGTAAATAATTTGGCCCTTGAGGTACTCGGCTTGCTTAGTCAACAGCTGACTTTTTAGGAGGGCGAGATAAGCCCCCTCTGCTCCCAGATCGTGAGGACTAATGCTGTCAATGATATCGCCGAGATTTTTTGATCCTGCGACTTCTTCATTGCAGTCACCGGCACAAAATTGCTCCAAACTGTTGACGTAACCAACCCCAGCCCACGACTGGACCAAGAGTACCCAATTGACCGCAGCAAATGCCACTACGGATCTTCCATACTTCATGCAACTATTCTAAATTTGGATGGAAAATCGTGCCAGTAAGAAATCGAATTTCGCCGACTTTCACGTGTTAAGTCGGGGCCCTAAGGTTTTAAACGGCCATAGTTCGGTTGCGCGCGACGAGAAACTGCATCGACTGAGATTCGCGGCCAACGAAGCTCGGCGTAGAAATTGAAGCTGGTCCTGAGGTTGTGCAGAGCCGTGATCATGATGCCACCATCGATAACAAATGCAGTTCCCCGTGGAATCCAATCCCCGCCCGGCGATTCGGACTGAAAACAATTTTGGCAGGAATCGAGGAGGCCGCAAAAAATCGGTCAGCATTGTTTCGAGTCTATTGTTGCTGATGTAAGATTAAAACGACTTATATTTCTTTTTCTAGGCAGGTCGCAGTTGACGCCGCGTCGGGTGCAGGTATTTTTGGAACTCCATTTGCAATGTTTCCAGCAAAAAGAAAATTGGTGTCAGAAGGGGTCTGAATGCCAAATTGTCGTAATCAGTCTAGCATGGGGAGATGTGAATGACCGTTTTGAAGGTATTCCTAGAGGTTCCATTCCTATTTTTTTTAAGTTCTGCCAGCGCCGAATGGGCCTGCACCTTCAATTCGGACTGCAGTGCTGGTTACGAGTGCACTTTCAATTCGGACTGCAGTGATGGTTAT
>CALCCV010000306.1 GCA_937900305.1 uncultured Pseudobdellovibrionaceae bacterium
AAATCAGCGCTGAGGCAATAGATTTCTTCTTCGGGTGAGGAAGCAATCCGATCGCGTGTCGACACTAAGAAATTATGAAGCAGGGAGCGAAGACTTTCGGCGTCAGCCTTCGAGATAGCGAAGATGGAACTATAATGCGTCGACCAGCCGGATTTTTTTTGGCAATCCAAGATGGCTCTTTGTCGCCAGTTGGCGTGATGGGTTTCGGCCATCAACGAGTTCTTCGCCAGGTGGATGCTCTTTTCGTCGACCTTCCAGAACGAGTCATCTTTATTTATGAGCCCCATTCGGTGGAGTTGGTGAACGGACTCTTGGACCACGGTTTCTGGCAAGCCTAACCGAGAGGCGATCTTAGAGACTGTATTGAATTCAGGAATACTGATTATCACATGAATCGCTGTCGTGGACCAGGATGCATAGTAAATGGCTTGCGCTTCTGTGTCGCCCACTTGTTCGCTTTTCCAACGTTGACTGATGTCCTCAGTTTGTTTTTTAATCTTCATTAAGCGCGCGGAGATCAAATTCCGAAGGCTTTCAGAGCCTGCCCTGGCTAAGTCAAGCATACCCAAAAAATACTCTGATTCTAGAGCATCAAAATTTAAGAAGACTGAAATGCCCGCGCCATGTTCCGGGGTTAGGTGAACGGAGCCATTAAGCACTTGTGAAAGGAACGATTTCTGGCAACCTGCGCCTTCGCAAAGCCTTGATCGAAAGCCCTTTGTAAGGTTGGCGTCGATGAGGGCTCTCAGATAGGCTTTATAGTCAAGAAACTCATAGATATTCATGAGGTGATTATAAAACATTAATGAATATAGTAAATATATTATAAAATACATATGGCGAGCTTTTGGCAACATGCATTATAAGAGTTGCAGGAGGTTTTTATGAAAATTGTCGGTCTAGGGATCCTGTTAGCCAGTCTGTTAGGCTCGTCCTCGTCGTGGGCTGCGGGAACTGTCTCGAGCGGCGGTGGCGGCACATCTCATGAATTGCAATACAAGGGCATGAGGTGCAGTGAAGATCGACGTAACATGGACGGTGATTTTTATCGCCTTAGGTTTGCTTTAGTCGAGGACGGCAAAATCGATCTCTTCATGAGCTACAAAGCAGGCGGGCTTCGACCGGAAGGGGTCCAGGCAAACGCCGTGGAAGATCGTCTCATAGCTAAAAATCTTCAATGTGATCAACTGCCAGACATCTTTATCAGCTCCAACTGTAGTACGGAGAACGGTGAAACCTCTGTCAAGATTCTCACAAATCTGGAAAGAAATCCGGAGACCTTCGGCAGCAAAGTTATCGAGATTCGATCAACAGAACTGTTGAAACTCGAGAACTTGGTTCCGGCCGATCGAGAGGGACTGCAAGGTGTTCTGCGCCTGAACTTTGATTCACCATTTTGTGTCGTGAGTTTAGAGTTCTAAGCAACTTCGCATCTTAAAACCCAGAAAAAAATTCTCAATGGATAGTGAAGCCTTCCATTTGACTCAAGCTTCACAGTCATTCTTATTAGGAGAGCATATTATGAAATTCGAAAAGCTGATCCAGACCGTCGGGTTCATTTGTTTGACGTCACTTGTCTCGTTATTTGGTATAAGTCTCTTCGGGGCCAACTCAGTCCGAGCCGCAGCGGTTGGCTGTTATAGCGTGGATGACAGTAGCTTTTGCGGGCTTACTCCATGTTCTGGTCGCTGTGGAGAAGGCTTTCCAAACGGCAGGGGGGGCGTTGATTTTATCTTTGCGGGCTCAATTTATAAATGTGTGGATGAATTCAAGCCCGACAACGAGGCCTATTTTGAGATGGATGCACGTGGATCCGTTTCAACTCTTAAGATTATTGCCCATGGGCCGCCAGGGCTAGGTGATCACGATGCACAGGGTAGAAATCGGGTCACCGTTGCCTGCGAAAACGGACACTGCCAATCGCAAAATGATTTTTATGTGAGAGGCTATTTCACTCGAGGTGATAAGACTGAAGCCATTTTTATGCTTGGTCGGTCCTTTGAGTACGGCGGGCTTTGTAAAAAATTGAAATAGGAGGCACTTCCTAATTTCCTAGAAACGAAGACATAGCTACTTCAAATTCTCCCGGAACTTCAATGAAGATGGATTCTACTCGCTGTTTCAAAACCTAGAAAATACAGTGGCCACCGCAGTCCTAGAGCCGCGCAAAAATGAGAATTTTGAGTTTGGCCCCTTCAGTTTAACACGAGGGCCGGTAGTATTTGCCAGGAGACCCTGAAATATTGCGATGCTGAGTTTAAGAAGGGAGTAATTACTTTTCTCCAGCATGAGAGTCGGCGAGCCTCGGGGCCATCGGTGAATTTTAAGGAAGAGACGTATATTAACGAGCTGTCGGGTTTAAAAACGAAAGCCAGAAGTCCCGGCGGGAACGCTCCTGCTTGCAGCATTGAGAACTGCAACCATAAGCCAAGAGCAAAAGTAATAAGCCCCGCATACAAATTAGTCGGGCAGAAGTAGTTCTTGAGCTAAGTTTTCTTTTGAGTTTGGCAACTCGCGCGAGTAGATTCATTGCTCAATATCTCGGATGCGTTGATTTTGTGAAACCAATCAAGAGGCCTTTGACCTTTTGTTTTTTTTAGGGCGCACATGAATTTCCATTCCAAGACTCTGCATGATTTGAGTAACCAGGTCAAAACTCGGGTGCCCCTTCTTATCAAAGACCTTGTAGAGGGTGCGCCGGTTGATACCTGTCTCCTCCGCAAGTTTCGAGACACCGTGAGCTTTGGCGACATCGCCGAGAGCAACAGGGAGGAAGTTCATGTCGTTGTCAACGATCGCAGACATGATATACGCGGATGCGAACTCCGGGTCGCGAAGCTTATCCATCAGATCAGACTCAAAACCTGTTACTTGTTTGGTTTTCATGTGTTTGTGTCCTTCCATTCGTTCCAATATGCGCGGGCCTTTTTGATGTCGGCTGTTTGGGTTCTCTTGCTCCCGGCCATGAGGATCAGAATCAGCTCATCGCCATGGATTCCATAGTACACCCGGTACCCAGGTCCATAGTCGATCTTTAGCTCCCAAACGCTGTCGCCAACATTCCGAGTCTTGCCGAATTGGCCAAGACCAGCCTGACGAATTCGCTTGAACAAAATGGCCTGAGTGAGCTTGTCTTTGATCGCTAATAGCCACTCCTGGGCCGGCGCTTTTCCAGCCGGTGTCCTGTAGTAGTCGACCGCACGCTGCTTAATCTGCACGGCTTATTGTGCCCTATAGGGCACAAGCAGTCAAGAGCTTTATTGTTCGCTTTTGATGCTCCCATTCTCCTAGTCCAACCAGATGGACCGAGAGTTTGTTCAGACGGACTTTCAAGATATGCTTGTCCCGTCTCACATACTTGGACCGGCTAGTCTCACACAATCGGACCGCCTGAT
>CALCCV010000307.1 GCA_937900305.1 uncultured Pseudobdellovibrionaceae bacterium
CAGTCTGGGAGGGACAATGGCTGCTGCACCCCGCGCTCCGCAAACCACAGAATTTCCGATGGTCATGAGTTTTTTAAATCAAAGTCTGCGACCCAAAGAAGAGTGGTCAATTCAACAGGAATACCCCACAGCCCTAACGCCTTCAAATATACACAATATGCGAATCATTTCTGAAGACGAGAGCGTCATTCTCTCCCACGCGGTTTTGAAGCCGCTCATTGTTCGCAGTCCACATATGATTTACAAAGTGGGAGCCATCGGTTCCGTCGTCACAGCACCCGAAGCCCGAAATAAGGGTTACTCTAGTCAAATCATCGATGAGTGCTTAGCCAACGCTACCACCCAAAATTGCGATGTCGCCATTTTGTGGACCGACATTTATGATTTCTACCGGCGATTGGGTTTTGAACTGTCGGGTTATGAAATTTCCTTCGTCATTGACCGACCGCTGGCTTCACAAATTCAAGGGTTGAGATTCTTAAAATCTGATCGCGTGGCTCCTGAGCCGATCCTTAAGCTCTACAATCAACATTCGGTGGCGGTTCACCGGAGCCTTGAGGACATCCGCAAATATTTAAATATTCCACAGACCCAAGTGTACACAGCCTGGGATCAAAAAAATCAGCTCGTGGCTTATGCCATCGAAGGCAAAGGTGTGGATCTGAAGGGATATATTCACGAGTGGGGCGGAGGGATGCAAGAGGTCGTGGCTCTTCTCAACTTCATTCAGTCACAGCGTGAGGAAATCACTTTGATGGTCCCTCGTCATTCGCAAAACATGCTGGCCTTTTTAAAAACCCAACGCATTATCTGCAATGAAGGTTTTTTGGGCATGATTAAAATTGTGGCGCACGAACAACTGTTCAGTAAGGTGAAAAAAGCTTTCCGAACAGAGGGTGTTGCCGACTTCGTGCTTGAAAAACAGGGCGATTTGTTTGTCATGGGAATTGGCAGAAATCTGATCACGATTCGCGGAGAAGGAAATCTCGCGCGAGTTCTGTTCGGCCCCATCAACTATGCAGATCTCAATATTTTTGAGCCTGATTCACTTCAAAAATTACAGAAAATTTTGCCTCTCGGTTTTTGGATGTGGGGTTGGGATTCAATATGATATTTCAGAAAACCACTTGGCTCAAGTCGGCCTTGGTCTGTACTCTGAGTTGTTCTGTGTTGACCTCTTGCTTAGTTGAAAAGCCCGATCTGAAGGATGATGACGGTGCGCCGGTTACAGTGGCGCAAGTGACTGACGCCATCAACCAGGCTTGGGGCTCATTCGAACCTGAGGCCATGGGTCTTGGTGAATACTCTTACGTTGTCAAAACAGTTAAGCTGTCGTCGATGGATCCAAAAGTCACCGAGGATCACCTGGTTCAAATTATCGACGTCTGTCACCACGATGTCGCAAAGGGCACACAATACACCCTGGTACAAACTGTCAGGGAGTTCGATGACAAGGGAACTCCGACCGAAGTGAGCACGCAAAGGCAACTGTTTTTGAACGATCCTGAAGCGAGTGCAACCTCGGCGGCCTTGCGCTCTCAAGCGGTTGAATCGTTCCGGAATTCTTTGGCGTCGGTTGGTGTGACCGGTGCCGCCTTTGCCATGCCACATTTAATGAGTGCAAATGTAACTGCCCAGAGCGTGGGATTGAGTTTTGAAATTGGTTCGGGTCTTGCGAACGTTTGTAAGGCGAGGGAAGGAGAGACTGTCAATTGCTTCAATCTCGTCGTTGACGAAGTCGAAGAAGATCTACCGACGCTACTCAAAGAATCGAGTGCCTGTGCGGGATTTCCAAACTGCAAATGGCTCAAAAAGCGAGTGGCGTTTGATTTCGTCATCGAAGCTGAAGACGGCAAAGGCAATATCCAGCGCAACAAAGCAAAGTACACGGCGACGTTTGTTCCCGCGGCCCCGTTTTTGTCGCGGCTCGCGAGTTATTGTTACTCGGGCTTGACTAGCATCAATGGGCAGACTTACCCGGTGGAAATTTGCGAGCAGTTGCAAGACATGCGGGCGCGCACGGAAGCACCAGATCCCGCAAAAACATGTGCCCCTTGACCAGACGGCCAAATTCTTTATAAATCGAACTGGGAGATCTTCAAAATCAGATCTCGCAGGAGGTTTTTGTGAAGCGCGTAGCAATGATTCTCAGTGGCAGTGGTTATCTTGATGGAACCGAAATCACCGAAGCTGTTAGTCTGATGATCGAACTCTCTCGCCATGGCGCACAGGTCGAGTTTTTTGCACCAGACGAGATGAAGCCGGCCACCAATCACCTCGACAAATCCATCACCACCGACAACCGCTCAGTTTTGGCTGAGTCGGCGCGAATCTCTCGAAGTTCGATCACTGCTCTGGACTCTCTTGTGGCTAAGGATTTTGACGCTTTGGTCTTGCCTGGGGGATTTGGTGCCGCGACAGTTTTGTGCGACTGGGCCAGCAAGGGTGCCGCCTGCAGCGTTCTGCCTTTAGTTAGCAAATCAATCCAAGATTTCTATAAGCTGCAAAAACCGATTGGAGCTTGTTGTATCGCTCCTGTTTTGCTGGCCAAGACTTTGGGCTCGCACAAGGTGCAGCTGACGATTGGGAACGATCCTGAAACCAATCAAGAAATTCGCAAAACCGGTGCCCATCCGATTGACTGTCCCGTTGATGATTTTGTCACCGATCGCGATCATCGGGTGATTACGACTCCAGCGTATATGTACGATGCCAAGCCACATGAAGTTTTTTTAGGAATTTCAAAAATGGTTTCTGAATTGATCGAGATGGCCTAATCTTTGCTCTACCTCTTAAACGGGGGAGACTATGGATATGGGAGAACGAAAAATTCAGTACTACGAAAACTCACAGTTGCCTAAACAGCGTGAGTACGTGAAGTTGCACAACCACTGCGTATTGTGCAATTCTGCTCTCGAACTACAACATG
>CALCCV010000308.1 GCA_937900305.1 uncultured Pseudobdellovibrionaceae bacterium
TTGTGACTTCACCTGAATCGAACCCCCGTGTTTTTGCATGATGTGTTTTACAATCGACAGCCCAAGGCCCGTGCCACCGGCTTCGCGCGCGCGGCCCTTGTCGACACGATAAAATCTCTCGAATAGGCGAGCGTGATGTTCAGGCGGAATACCAGGGCCATTGTCGCTGACTTTCAAAATCACATTGCGATCGTCGCTTTCCCATCGAATCCAAATCAATCCGCCTTCGGGAATATATTTGATGGCATTGACGATGAGATTGCGCAAAACTTGCTCGACTTTTTCGGCGTCGCCAGTGAAGCGATCGACTTGGGATTCAAATCGAATCGTGTGATTTTTTTCGCAAGTCATGATCTTCAGATCTAAAACAATTTGCTCCGTCATCAGGAGCGGAGAAAGTTCGGTCAGCTGCAGATCACCCGCGGATTCTAAAACTGAGAGGCTGAGAAGATCATTCACTAGGTTGATCAGGCGATCCACGTTGCGGTTGATGGTGGTCAGAAATTTTTCGGCGGTCGAGACATGGCCAGTCCGCAAGTCAGAGTCCAGTGTTTCGAGATAGCCTTTGATGGAAGTTAGTGGCGTGCGCAACTCGTGAGAGGCGTTGGCCACGAAATCAATCCGAATCTGCTCGACCATTTTGATGTCGGTGATGTCAGCAAAAAGGCCGACGACAGGAACCCCGTGTTTGGTTTCGGTCATTTGGCCAATCGGGTTGATGGACAGCACAAAGTAGCGGGGTTGGCTATCCACCCTCGTGTGAATTTTGATCGTGACTCGTTGGGCTTGACCGCTGGTGATGGCGCGATGAAAGGGTTCATAGACTTCGGGCATGCGAAAGACATCGCTGAGTTGAAGGTCCTGATTGCTTAGCAAATTGGACTCTAAAAACAAAGTTCCAAAAAGAGAGTTGAACGACACAATGGATTGATCGGCATCGACCCGCAAGATGGCCTCGCGCACGGCACTTAAAAAAACTTGAGCTTCTTCGCGCTCGCGGGTCAGTTGCTCTTTGCGTTTGGTCATTTTGCGTTGGATGCGATCCAGGGCCTCTTCAAGCTCATGGTATTCACCTGATTCACGGGCCAGGTCGTCTTCTTCTGTTTTATAAAAACTTTGCGTTTGCGACTGGCGCTTGCTGGAGATCCGATAGGCTTTTTGAATCAGACGGTGCATTGGGCGTGTGAAGCGAAAAGAGATAGCGGCCGCCAGAATCAAATGCAAGATCAGCACGGTTGGCAGAAACCAGGGCCAGTTGATTTTACCAGAATGAAGTCCCTCGGCACTTTGCTCAGTGAGTGAAAACGCATAGGGTAACACTAAAGCAACGAGCCCGTAGCTGACGAGCTGAACAAAGAAAAAGAAACTAAAGAGGCGCCAGGGGAATCGTCCCATCCCTCTCTCATAATCTAGTTTTTCGGGCTTAGGTAGCACTAGTGTTTGGTCTGACACAGCCCTAGGGGCTGCTGTGACTGAGACTTAAGCTTCTGTGCGAACACGATAGCCGATTCCGCGAATGGTTTCGATATTGTCAGACCATTCTTCAAGTTTTTTGCGGAGGCCAAACACGTGAGTGTCGATGGTGCGTCCGACCACATTGATGCCTTCACCTTGAATTTCGCCGATCAGCTGGTCCCGAGTCATCACTCGGCCGGCGTTTTCAACCATCGTGCCCAAGAGCTTGAACTCAGAAGGAGTCAAATGCAGCGGGCGACCATTGAGTTGAACTTCGTAAGTTCGAAAATTGATTT
>CALCCV010000309.1 GCA_937900305.1 uncultured Pseudobdellovibrionaceae bacterium
GAAAATTTCTACACCGTCAAAATCTTTCGATAGACCTTTTGAGATTTTTTTCATTCCTGGCACTGTTAGATACTTTTGCCAGACTGTCAATGCAAGCGGAGGATGGCGGGGTCGACAGAACATTCGTCGAGGGACGAACGTGAAGATCTTTTGACGCTCGGATGAGATTTTAACATGCTGGCAAACGTCAGGGCTGGTTTCAGTTGAGAAGCTGACTATCATAGAAGGTCATGAAGCTTAGAAATCTGCTGTCCTTTATTCCCGGTCAAGATCTCAATGCAATTCCGGATTTGAGTGTCACGGGTGTCTTCGATCGAGTTCAAGATGTGAAAGAAAATTCCATTTTCGTGGCCGTCTCGGGTGCAAAAGTTGACGGGCACACCTATTTGGGCGAGGCCGTCGCCCGCAACGCTTCGGTTTTGGTTGTAAAAAACCGTGCGCTCGTACCGATCAATTTTACCGGCTACGTTCTGATCGTCGAAAACCCACGCAAAACTCTAGGTCAGCTCGCCAGCCACTATTATGGAAATCCCTCGCATCACTTGTTTGCGGTGGGAATCACTGGCACGAATGGCAAAACGAGTCTCACTTATTTAATTGAACATCTGCTAAATGATTTTGGATTTATGACGGGAGTCATTGGTACAATCAATCACCATCTTGAAAAGCGGGTATGGCCCACGGCCATGACCACTCCCAGTTCGCCAACTCTTCAGGCGCGAATTAAGGAATTTAAAGAGGAGGGGGCTACTGCTTTGGCGATGGAAGTCTCAAGCCATGCGCTCCACCAATATCGGGTGGATGGTGTTTCTTTCAACTGTGTTGTGTTCACAAATTTGACTCGGGACCATTTAGACTATCACGAGAATATGGAATCCTATTTCGAAGCTAAGCAGCGACTCTTCAGTGATTTACTTTGGCAGTCTGGTAAACATCCCATTTATGCTGTCGTCAACCAAGATGACGAGTGGGGGCGTAAGTTAAAAGTGGCTGACTCAGCCGTTTTGTGGACTTATGGACGAGAACCTTCTGACTTTCGATTTCAAGTCACGGGCTCTACGTTTGACGGCACCGAATTTAATTTGTATCACGCCAATCACACGTATCAGGCATTCACTCCGCTGATTGGACTTCATAACGTTTACAATTCTGTGGCAGCGATGGCGGTTGCGGTTTCGGCAGGAATGGATCTTGATCGGGTTTTGCATTCGTTGGATACTTTCGAAGGAGTTCCAGGACGATTGCAACACGTTCCGAATACACGGGGCCTGCATATTTTCGTCGATTACGCCCACACACCTGATGCATTGGAAAATGTTTTGAAATCTTTGCGCCAGCTGCGAACCGAAAACAAAGAGAGCAGCAAAATTTGGTGCATCTTTGGTTGCGGCGGCGATCGCGACAAAGGCAAACGACCAATGATGGGGAAGATCGCGAGCGAGTTGGCGGATTTTGTCGTGATCACTTCAGACAATCCACGCACCGAAAATCCAGAAAGCATCATCAAAGATGTACAGAAGGGCATTGCTCACTCGTCGAGAATCAAATTGCACACCGAGGTAGATCGAGAAAAATCTTTCGCATGGGTTTTAGGAAATTGCAGCAGCAATGACATCATCCTGGTGGCAGGAAAGGGACACGAAGATTACCAAATCATTGGTGAAATCAAAAATCATTTCAATGACTTTCAAATTTTAAAACTAATGGCCTCGGGAGAATCTCTTGCTTAACGTCGAATTTATTGTTTCTGCGTGCGGGGGAAAAGTTATTCAGGCCGGATCGACCGCGACATTTACGCATTTGACCAACGACACCCGCAAGGACCTAAGAGGTACGGTTTTTATCGCCTTAGGTGGAGAGGTTTTCGACGGGCATGATTTTATTTCTGTGGCCGTTGCCAAAGGTGCAGTGGCTGTTATTTTGGCGAAATTGCCAAATGAAACCTTGCCGGAAAATATTTTTATTCTGCAGGTTCCCGACACGCTGGTGGCGCTGCAACGTTTAGCGCAAGCCCACCGCCGAAGATTTCAGATACCAGTGCTAGCGCTTACAGGTAGCAACGGAAAAACGACGACGAAAGAGTTTGCGGCTCAGATAATGTCATCGGCGCTGAGAGTTCATTACAGCGTGGGCAGCTTTAACAATCATTTTGGCGTGCCCTTTTCTCTCTTGGAGCTGCGCCCGGAACATCAAGTTGGTGTTTTTGAAGTAGGAATGAATCATGCAGGTGAAATTCAAAATCTCATCTCGGTCATTGAGCCAACGGTCGTAGTTTGCACAACAGTAGGCCGGGCCCACGTTGAGTTTTTTGGTAGCGAAGAGAAAATTGCCGAAGCCAAGGAAGAAATTTATAAATTCAGTCCCTCGGAGACGACTCGAATCTATAATTTAGACAATGTTCATACTCATCGCATGTGGAAGAAGCACGCTGAACTTTATCCTCGCAGCGAATGTCTCACATTTTCCACAACGTCTTCAACTGCTGATATTTTTTTTGAAATTGGAAGTGCTGACCTATCCGGCTTGAAGTTGAAGGGCCATATTCGGGGAAGCCATTTTTCGGAGTCGCTTGCGATCTTCGGGCGTCAAAATGCCACGAATCTGGCTGCGGCGAGTGCGTTGGCGATCAGCAGCGGATTGTCGGCGGCCACGGTGATCACTGGCCTGAAAAGTTGTCACACTAGTTGGGGACGCAATCAAATCTTGCGAGCTCCTCAAGGGACATTGGTCCTGTTTGATGCATACAATGCCAATCCAGATAGCATGAAAGCGCTCATTGCAAATGTTCGGGAGTTTGCACCGAACCAAAGGGTCTTCGGAGTTTTTGGCCAAATGGGTGAGCAAGGTTCGCAAAGTGAACAGGCTCACTTTGAGTTGGGCCGGTGGTTGAAGCATCCTCCTTTTTTTAAAGTCATTTTTTTTGGCCGAGATGCAAAATTTTTCAACGAAGGTTTTGGCCCAAATGAAGACGCGAGATCGTGCGAAGTTTTCTCAGAATTTGCCGAGGATCCTTTGAAATCGCTCGCTGCGGAGCTTGAGCCCAATGACATCGTGGTTATCAAAGGCTCTCGCAGTGCGAGACTGGAGCGGTCTCTTGAAATTTTCGGCATTGCCGTTCCCAAAA
>CALCCV010000310.1 GCA_937900305.1 uncultured Pseudobdellovibrionaceae bacterium
CTGTCGCTACTGCTTTTGCTTAAGAAACAAACCAAACAAAATCACGCAATCTTGGTAGTCCCAACGTCTCTGATCCACAACTGGCTTGCCGAAGCTGAAAAATTTGCGCCCCACTTGAAAGTGCTCAACTTGACTGGCTCGGACCGGCACTTCCACCGAGATCGATTGGCCACTTACGACGTGATTTTGACGACCTATCAGACTTTGAGAATGGACATTGAAAAGCTCAAAGAAGTTGATTTTTCGTATTTCATTTTGGATGAAGCTCACTACGTTAAAAATTCAGAGTCGCAATCGTTTATGGCCTGTCGACTGGTGAAAGCTGAGCGACGACTGGCATTGACGGGGACCCCCATCGAAAACTCGGTGACGGATCTGCTATCGATTTTAAGCATCGTCACTCCTGGTCTATTGCCTGAATCTTTGAATTTGCAAAAGGATCGCGATTTCGATCGTGATCGCCTGAAGATGCTGTCTAGGTCCCTGCGCCCCTTCATACTTCGCAGAACGAAAGATCAGGTTCTTAAAGACTTGCCGGCCAAGACCGAGCAGATTTTGTACTGTGAACTTTCGCCGGTGGAGCGAAAAAAATACGACGAACTCAAGATGTTCTATTGGGGCAATTTAACGAAAAAGTTTGCTGAAAAAGGATTCGAACGCACCAAGATCGAAATCCTAGAGGCCCTTTTGCGACTGCGCCAGGCCGCTTGCCACATTGGTCTTTTGGACCAAAAGCAGAGCCAAGAAACCTCCTCCAAATTCAGTTTGCTGCTGGATCATTTGGATTCTCTTTTGTCAGAGGGCCACAAGGTCTTGGTCTTCTCTCAGTTCACATCGCTTCTTAAGATTTTAGCCAGCCATTTGAAAGGCCGGGAAATTTTGCACGAGTATTTGGATGGCAAAACGACGGATCGCGAAGAGCGCATTCAAAAATTCCAAAATGACCCAAGCATCGGGGTTTTTTTGATCAGTCTAAAAGCTGGGGGCGTGGGACTCAATCTGACCGCCGCGAACTACGTATTTATTCTCGATCCTTGGTGGAATCCGCAGGCTGAAGCTCAAGCCATCGATCGGGTTCATCGCATTGGTCAAAAACAGAATGTCTTTGCTTACAAAATCATCGCAAAAAACACGGTTGAAGAAAAAGTTCTTGAGCTTCAAAAAGCAAAAAAAGAATTGGCCGAAAATCTTTTGGGCGAAGACAAAACTCTTTTCAAAAAGCTCAAAATGGAAGACCTTAGCGCCCTCTTCAATTGAGTTGTACCAACGTCTTCAGATATGTTTCATTTGGTTAGCGGGGCAAGGTCATTCGAACTTCAGTGCCATGCTGTCTTCCGTTCGGGGGACTGTTTAAATAGACCTTTCCGTTGTGAAGCTGGACAATTTCGCGAACAAAAGCCAGGCCTAGGCCCGCATTTTTTTTCTGCGAATGTTTGCGCGGCAATGAATAGAATCTTTGAAACACAAATGGCAGAGCAAAGTCTGGCACCCCGGCGCCTTCGTCACGGATGATGAATTCGATCGTTCCCCTTTTTTCCTGGATCACCAATTCGATTTTTGAGTGTGGTTCTGAAAAGTCGATGGCATTTTCAAGAACATTTTTGAGAGCGCTTTCGAGCAAAACGGGGTCGGCTTTGACAACAACTCCGCGAGGAAAATTTAGACCCAGTTCGATCTGTGCTTGGGCGAGGCGCTCCTCTAAACTCTGTCGAACACTTTGCAAAACTTCATCGATGCGAACTTCTGACTTTCGAGAGAGTTCGCGGGTCGATTCGATTCTTGCCAAATCTTGGGCGCGAAACAAAACGTGATGGATCTGCTCGCAACTGGCGGCCATTTTTTGAGCAAGGCTGGTGATGTCATCGCTGTTATTTTTTTTGAGAAGCTGAATGTTTTCGAGCAGCGCCGAGACAGGGGCCTTAATTTCTTGAACCATGCCCGACACGAATTCTTCCTTACGAGCTTTGGTTTCAACAGCTTCGCGAGCGTTCGACAGACTTTTGAATATTTCTTGAAGCTCCGGCGTTGGTAGTTCTTGTGGGGACACAGGGTGACCCGCAGCCATTTCGAGAGCCTTCCGCTGTAGTGCAGTGAGCGGCCTAAATATCCACCGCTGCATCAACAAAAGAAGTCCGCCGAAACCAATCACCCAAAAAATGATTGTGTAGAAGATCTCTGGCAACCACTGGCGTGAAAATTCGTTCGCAGTCGGGGGAGGTTTGAAAAGCTGAATCGTGCCTTCGCGGTGATTGCCGCGATAGATCGGGGCTTCGAATTTAGACACTCTTGCAGAGGAAAGTTGACTGCCAAGACCAGAGGCAAAAACGGATTTTCCATTGGCATCTAAAATCGCAACTCCCAAGTTGGCCGAGCTTTTGAGTCGGCTGTTTTGAGATTCGACCGGTCGCAATTGAAACTGCCGAAATGACATCGCAAAGCTCTCGATCTTCATTTGTCCCAGTTCGTCGAATTCCACCAGGTCGGCCAGAAGATAGGCGACTTCGCTTCCCAGATCGTCCAGCACCAAAGCTTGAGTGCGTCGCAGGGGTTCAATCGAAAAAAGTGCGACTCCAGCGAACGAAATGATTGCGCAAAGCAAAATCAACCCGCACATCCGCGCTTTTAGACTCATGATCACTCTCCCCGGTTTTGCAAAAAACATTCGACCGTTTGGCACCCGTGCATCTTGAGCTCTAGGCTTTGCTTCGGGTTAGGTCCCATGGGCAGCGTGTTCAACAAAAGTTCACCTTATTTTCATATTTTGCTGACTTTTTTCCGCTTTGGAGCGATCAAATGGCCGGGGCTGTATGGCGCAAGTGCGAAAAGGTTACTTTCGACGCAAACTGGCTCTAAGGTTTTTGACGAATGAGTGCATCGCAAAAATCTCTCAACTCGCCGCTCGCTGCCGGCCAGCTCAATGAGGCAAAGTGCAAGAAGGCTTGAACGCCACGATCTTAATCACAGGGGGCGCCGGATACATCGGCTCTCACACCACTCAGGTCCTTTTGAACGAGGGCTACAAATGTGTAGTCATCGACAATTTGAGCAGTGGTTACATCGAAGCGCTTCCACCTGGCGCGATCTTGGCGAAGGGCGATTTGCGGGATGAAAAATTTGTTTCCGAAGTTTTTGCGAAGCATCAGCCGAAGGCTGTAGTTCATTTTGCGGCGAAACACGTCTTGCCGCAATCATTGGTTGAACCTCTTTTCTTTTACGAAAACAATCTGATGGGACTTTTGCATTTACTCAAAAGCTGTCAGCGTTATGACGTCAGGCACTTTGTCTTTTCTTCGACGGCGGCGATTTATGGTGAAATTTCCGGCGCAGAGCTTGTGCACGAAGATCGTCCAAAAAATCCATTGAATCCTTATGGTCAGTCTAAATTGATGTGCGAACAAATTCTCAAAGACACGCAACGGGTGATGCCATTGAACTTTGCGATTTTGCGGTATTTCAATGTTGCAGGCGCGGCCGTGGATTTGACGAACGGCCAAAGACTTGAGCGGGGAACCAATTTGATCAAAGTCCTGGCCGAAGTGGCCGTGGGGGCTCGCTCGGTGTTTGAAATTTATGGCGACGATTATCCGACTCCGGATGGAACTTGCATTCGCGATTACATTCACGTGCAGGATTTAGCCGATGTCCACGCCCTCGCACTCAAAGCGCTTTTCGAAAAGAAAGATTCTTTCACGGTCAATTGTGGCTATGGCCGCGGATCCTCTGTCGCCGAAGTGCTTGCGAGTTTCGAAAAAATTTTAGGTCACAGTTTGCCAAAGAAAATTTTGGCTCGCCGAGCGGGAGATGCTCCGCAGGTGGTGGCTGATGTTCGACGACTCCGAGATTTATTGGGATGGAAGCCCTTGCGAGATGACTTAGAGTTGATTTGTCGAACTTCGCTGGATTGGGAAAGAAAGAAATTAAACGCATGACCGAAACCGAAACCACAAGATTGAGTGTAAATATGAATGCCGAATTAAATTCCCAACAACCCTCGGTCGAACGTTCAAAATCCAAAGTTTGGACGGATCGATTGAAGGGTTCGGCAAAAATTTTGTTTGCCATTGGTATCATCGTCTTCATGGCCAAGCAGGGCCTGCTGAATTTCGAACAGCTAAAAATGCTATTTGAACCTCTGGTCTTCACCGTGGGTTTGTTACTGATTGGCGCCAATTTCTTTTTGGTCGCGTGGCGCTTTCGAATTCTGCTTTTGGCTGAGAATTTGAAAATGTCGCTGTGGGAGGCGAATCAGTTCACCTTGATCGGCGGATTTTTTAACTTCGCCATCGTCGGCGGTGTTGGTGGTGATTTGGTGAAGGGTTACATGCTCGCCAAGAAATTTCCGAGATCAAAGATGGCAGCGGCGCTTTGCGTTTTGATGGACCGAGTGATTGGTCTTTTTACGATGGTTCTGATGGCGTTCTCGGTGATGGTTTTTGATTTTCGCCGGGTCTGGGGCACGATGCAGTTGCGGGCATTTTTCATTTTTTTATCCATCGTCTTTTTTGGATTCATTATATTCTTAAGTTTTGCATTTTCGAATCGGCTTAAGAAATCTCCCTGGATATTTTGGTTTTTGAACCGCCTGCCGATGAGCCATCATTTCATCAGTCTCTATGATTCCATTATGGCCTATGGAGATCGCAAATTGGATTTTTTAAAGGCGATGTCGGTCAGTGTGTTAGCTCAGCTTTCAAGTATCGCATTGCTCGCTTGGGCTGGTCACAGTTTGGGTTTCACCGAAGTTCCTTTAACGACCTATTTCATCGGTGGACCCTTGGGCTTTATGGCCGTGGCCATTCCCATTTCGCCGGCGGGAATTGGCGTGGGGCAGGCTGCGTTTTACTTTATTTTTAACTTATATATAGGTCACAAATCTGAAGTCGGGCCGGCCGTAATCACTGCTTTTCAAATGTTCTCGCTGGTGGTGGGACTGCTGGGTGGATTGATTTATCTGAATTACAAAGGCGAAAAAAAGGCGTGAAGAATTCCGCTGGCCGAGTGCTCGTTTTTGATTTGGATGACACTCTGATTCCCTCTGCGCAATTGTATCCGCTAGCATTGCAGAAAGTGGGTATCGATGAGCGTGGCCCACGGTACCTGGCGGCTCGATCCCAGGTGAAAGCCGAGTTGCCGACACTTCATGTTTCGGCTCGAAATCGATTGCTCTATTTCAAAAGGTATCTGGAGTTGGAAGATCGCTTTTCGGCGGGCGAAGTGCTGCGTCTGATGAACGATTACGAAGCGGCTCTGCAAGAATTGATAGCGCAATTTTGGACGGCAGAGCGAACAGAAATTTTGAAGCAGCTGAAGTCTTCGTTCACTCTCTGTCTGTTAACGAATGAAAATCTCAGGACACAAATGTCTAAAGTTGCGGCTTTTGATCCCCATGGTGAACTCTTCGATGCCATATGGACTTCTGAGGAAGTGGGTTTTGAAAAACCAAACGCCGAAGGTTTTCTTCGCATAGAAATGTTTTTCAATTCGGCCAATATGTTGAACACCTTCACAATGATTGGCGACGATTGGCAGAACGACATGGCTCCGGCCCTCTCTCGTGGGTGGCAAGCCATTCAGACTTTCGAATTCGCAAAAGACCATCCCCGTTCGGAATTGACCTCTGAGTCAAAATGTCAGCGGGTTGAACACTTGCGCGATCTCCTCTACATATTGAAAGCATGAGCTCTCCACAGCAAGACCTTATCGGTATGGCGCGATCGATTGGATTCAGAGTGCCGTTCTGGATTCAGGGCGGTGGTGGCAATGTTTCTTTGAAGGCCAATAGTGAGCTTTGGATCAAAGCCAGTGGCACTCGTATCGATCAGATGACTGTCGAAAAAGGAATTGCGGTTGTCGACCTTTTCAAATTTCAAAAGGGCTTTGCAAGTTTGTTGACCGAGCCAGATGGTGACGAACGCGAATCGCGCTATTCCCATTTGCTGACCGATTGCCAGATGTCCACGATTCCAGGTCAGCGTCCTTCGATGGAGACCGGGTTTCACGCTTTGCTGCCTGGCCAACGAATATATCATTTTCACTCACTAGCTTCTTTAGCAATGGCCCAGCTTTCGTACCGAGCAGAAGTGACAGACCTTGTTCAGGATTGCAATTTAACCGTGGATTTTATCAGTCTTGCAAGGCCAGGAGTCAACTTAACGGCGGCGGTTATAGAAAATAACCAAGCAGACATTTACCTGCTTGAGTCCCACGGTGTGATTTTGCAAGGTAAAGATGAAAAGACACTCGAGCTGTGGCAAGATATTGAAACTCGGTTTTTAAAAAGTGTGACTGAATCGCCGATGTCTGCTCTCAATAAGTTTGCGCAAACTTCTGTGACCGAAGCGATGAAAAATCTTGGTGGCAAAATTCAGTTCATTTGGAAAAATTATTTTCCCGATGCGGCCGTTTTTGAAAAAGACATTTTGAGGACTTTCGGCGGACCCCAGAATGAAGTGAAGCTCTCGATTCACACTTGGGAAGAAATTCAACGACGCGGGGATTTAAAGGTGGCTGGATGGTTTGAAGTGGCTTTGGCCTCTTATCTGCTGGGAAAATTGATTCCAACGCTTCCGGAGTTGCCCGAGATTTTTGCGGAGTCGTTGGTGGTTTTGCCGACCGAAAAATTTCGCCAGGTGCAATCGTGAGGATTCAAATGCTGTTTCCGATGTCGGGTCAGGGAACTCGCTACCGTAAGGCTGGGTTCGAAATGGCCAAGCCGCTGATCCCAGTCAGCGGAACTCCGATGATTGAACGTCTGTTAACTAATTTTCCCTTAGATTGGTCTTGCACTTTTGTTCTGGCCGAGAATCACCGTCAAACCTCTTTGCCGGATCTTTTGCAGCGCTTGCGTCCCGAAGCGAAAATTCTTTTCGTGCCTCCGCACACAGAGGGGCCTGGGATGGCCTTGAAGGCGGCACTACTCCTTCTGGATCCTACGTCGGCAGTGTTAGTGAGTTACTGTGACTACCAAATGGTTTGGGATGCACAGGCTTTTCAAAGATTTGTAACTCAATCTGACTGCGATGCTTGTGTGGTTTCTTATCGCGGTTTTCACGCTCACTATCTCAATCCGGTGACCTATGCTTTTTCGCGGCTTGAGGGTGAGCGAGTCGTCGAGGTGAAAGAAAAGGGGTCCTTCACGAATGTTCGAGAAAATGAATTTGCTTCTTGTGGAGCTTACTATTTTCGAAGCCCGGCTATTTTGCAAAAATCTCTCGAAGAACAGTATCAAAGAAATCTTGTGCTCAATGGTGAGTATTACACGAGCCTCACCGTTCAGGCCTTGTTGTTGAGTGAACCTAAATCTCACGTTCGCATTTTTGAAATTCCTTATTTTTTTCAGTGGGGCACACCCGAAGATCTGGAGAGATTTCAATACTGGGAAAACACATTTGCAAAGTTTCAACGCGGAATGGGAGCCGAGCGCCCACGCGTGGACTGTGTGCTGATGCCGATGGCGGGCCATGGATCTCGCTTTCAGGCACTGTCGCCCGTACCGAAACCATTTTTGCTGGTGGAGGGTGTCCCAATGTACCGCTGCGCTTTGCAATCATTGCCCGAAGCCGAGCGGAAAACTTGTTTTGTGGGGCTTGAAAGTTTTCAACCCTATTTACCGGCAAATCCGACTGCCAAGGAAAGTTGGAAG
>CALCCV010000311.1 GCA_937900305.1 uncultured Pseudobdellovibrionaceae bacterium
GGGACAAGTGTTGTCAGTGGCGCCATGAGGGCCGGCTTTGTGGATCGACGTTTCAATTGGAGGTGGATCACCGGCAGTCGTTATGGGCTGGTGGAGATCATCGGCTCGAGAATTTGCAGGCGCTTTGTGCGGCTCACAATCAGTTCAAGTATCGGCGCGAGGCGGGAATTCGGTATCGCTGAAATCTTTATTTTTTCAGTAGAGTTCCGTTTCGAATTTCGTGGGTGAGTTGGGCTAATGAGGATAGGTCTTGGGGATCGTGAGTGACAAGCAGCGCGGGTGTGCCTTCAGCTTTGATTAAATTTTTGACGAGCTGTCTTGCGGAATCGCGAAGTTCGAGGTCTAAATTTGCGAACGGTTCGTCTAGAAAAAGCCAGCGTGGTCTGGCGATCATTGCGCGAGCGAGGGCCACACGTTGTTTTTCGCCTCCCGAAAGTTTGTCGGCTGGGCGATGAGCAAAAGATTCTAAATTGAGAGCTTCGGCAAAATGTTTCCATCGGTCTTGAAAGTCCGAGGATTTCATTTTGCGAGCGCGCGCTGCGAACTCGACATTTTCGAATCCGGTGAGGTGAGGAAAAAGCTCGTAGGACTGAAAGACAACTCCGATGTGGCGATCGGCTGCAGAAAGTGTGTGTAAAGGAATTTCGTGAAGAGTCCATTCGAGATCGGGACAAGCGTCGAGACCCAACAAGACTCGCAAGATGGAGGACTTGCCAGAGCCCGAGGGCCCACTCAGAGCTGTGACGCCATTATCGAGGAGCTCGAGTTCGGGTATTCGGAGATGAAAATCGCCATAAGACTTGTATAAGTTTTTGGCCCACGACATGAATCACTCCTGTGAAAAGCCAAAATAGCATGGCTAGTAAAAAAAGCCAAAGCAGACTCAAGGCGCCCGCTTGGTGCAGGCGATAGGTGGACAAAAAGCCCTCAATTTCTTGAGAAAGTGTGAAGGTTTCAACGGCGACCACTTTTTGTAAAGCAAAATCTCCCGCAGCCCAGATGGAACCGAGGGCTGCCAGTAGACACAAACTGGGCCACATCAATGGCAACGTGATCCCCCAGAATATTTGAAAAGAGGAGGCGCCCATTCGCCGTCCTTCGATAAAAAGACTCCGAATCTGCTCGGCATTTTCAATCAAATTCATTTTCGCCATTGTCGGCAAAAACAGATAGGTCAAACCGACGCTGAGAGCGAGCCAAAATCCAATGGCATCCGAATCAAATATCAAAATGAGTGCTAAACCTACAAATGCTTGCGAAGGAGCTAACAAACGTCGCAAAAAATAACTCAAACTCGAAAATCGCAACACACAAAATCCAAGGAACGACAGCGCCATCAGCAAAAAAATTCCAACGGTCCCGCCTATCAACAAGCTCATCAGTGACAACTTGATCGAAGCACTAGCTGAAATTGGCCAAACCGAAACAGTCTGCAAACTCTCGAATAACAGACAAATGTACGAAGCCAACAGGGATGCGCTTGGCAAACAAAACACACCTGCCCAAGCGGACCATAAAAATTTCAATGGCAGCGGTTGAGCCGGACTGCGCATCGGTGCACTGATGCGAAAAAGTGGAATGAGCAAGAGAAAAAGCGAACTTTGAATCACCGAAATCCAAAAGGCCTGGGTCCAATCGCCATCAATGCGGATGCGTTCGTAAATCAGCACCTCAAGTGTTGTCCCCTTTCCGCCTCCTAAAACTAGCGGCAAGCTGAACGTTGTGAATGCCGAGACAAAAACTAAAAAAAACAAACCAGCTAAGGGTTTTTTCCACTGTGGCCAGAGGATGCGACGAACGATCATCGCTCTCGACGCGCCGATCAGGTGGGCCGTTTCAGCTTGGTGAACCAGGTGGCTGAATGTGTAACGAGCGAGCAGTACACTCACCACTCCCGCGTTTGCAAAAATATGAGCGATGACAAGTCCGATGTTGCCCATCGGAAAGGGATCTATCAGTTCCAGGAGAGCTAAGATTAAAAATAGCGGCGGCAAAAAGCTGGGAGTTAAGAGGGCTAACTGGATCAAGCGACTGGGCCAAGCTTCAGGACTCCACCGCAGCAAAAATAAAGACCCGAGCCCACCCAAAAAGATGCTACCGAGACCACCCAGGGTGCTCTGAAGAATCGTGTTTTGCAAGGCCCACAGAACGTCTTGGCCGTTGAAATCTTGAAGAGGGGGCAAGTAGGGAAGGAGAATCAGACCAGGGAATAAAATGTAAAGGGCCGCACCAAGCGCTACGATCAGGGTTGCTGTCGACTTCGATTCCATACTTCGTTCCAACCTTTGATTTCTTCTTCCGTTGGAACACGAAAGGGCGCAACTTTTTTATAGGGAGGTAACGATTCAAATGGAGTTCCCGCAATCACACCGGTTAAAACGGGAAACATAAAATTTTTGTTCATAATGATTCGTTGCCCAGGCTCAGACAACATAAACCTCATAAAGTTTTCGGCAAGATCACAGTTTCGGCAAAACTCCGGCACGGCCATAAACTCAATTTGTTGGGGGTGCCCCTCTTGAAACTCGAGGGAAATGTAATCTTCGTTCTTTTCTTCGACTAAGTGATAGATCGGCGATGTGATATAAGACAGAGCCATCGCCGCCTGTTTTTTTTGAAACAAACCATAAGCCACCGACCAGCCGGGCGAAAACGAATGGGCTTGCGCGACCATTGATTTCAAAAACGATTCACCTTCGCTGAGTCCCATTGTCTGGATGACCCAAAAGACAAACTGCATTCCCGGAGAACTTGTTCGCGGATCAATCAAGGCAATTTGACCTTTGAGGCTTGGGTTTAATAGATCTTTCAGCGATGTTGGGGTCAGCGAAAGCTCCCCTTTGCGAGTATTGAACGCGACGAAACCCCAATCAAATGGCACAAAGGTGTTCAGCGAAGTTGCGTCTTGAACTTCGGGCACCCATTTGACGTCCATCGCGCCAACATCGCGCCAGGGCAGTTTGTTTTTGGCTTTGTCGAGGTCAAACTGATCCATGCCCACGACCAAATCGACGCCCATCTTGGCCCCGTCCATTTGCAGTCGTTGAATTAGCAATCCAGAGTCGGCGACTTCCAAAAACTTGACTTCACAGTTGCAAGTTTTTTCAAATTCAGTTTTGAGCAGTGGTCCAGGACCCCAGTCGGCCGCGAACGAACTGTACGTGATCACGTGGAGTAAAGGTTTTTGAGCTGTGACCGGCGCGACCGTTTGGTTTTGAAATTTCAGAAAGTACAAACCCAAACCCAAAAAGACGACGCTGATAAACGCAATGAAATGTCTCAACGATCACCACCACAAACCGCGTTGCCGCTTATAAAAATAGTAATCTACACCAAGGCAGCGACCAGCACCCAACCATGCGAACATGAAATGCACGGCCAATAGCAGCTTGTTGTGTGCTTCGAAATTTGGTCCGTTGATATAGAGCTGATTGAGACAAAGTAATACTCCCAAGAGGGCCACTGGTCGAACCACGTAGCCAATCAAGTAGGAAAGACCAATGGCCATCTCAAGCCCTACGATTGCGAACGCCAAGCCTTGCCAATGGGGCAAAAGATAAGTTCCAAAAAGCACTTTGTACCAATGGGGAGCGCGAGAGTTGGGCAGCCATTCGCCAATCAGTTCGGCGATGACGGGTCGATACAAAAATTCGCTCTGCACTTTTTGCAGAGCCATTTCTAAATAGTAATAGCCTAAAAAAATCCGCAAAAATGAAATGGGAATCAGATGCCCAACATATTTGACGGACTCTAAGAAAGAATAAAGCATCGGCGTTATTTCACACCCTTCTTCGGGCACTGGTCAACCAAGAAGCAAGTTTCACACTTAGGTCGCAAAGACTTGCAAGGGCCACGTCCATGAAAGATCAAATAGTGAGAAAGCATAATCCATTCTTTTTTATCGAAGAGTTTGCACAACTCGCTTTCCACTTTCACTGGATCGGTCTGTTGGGTCCAACCAAAACGCCGAGCGAGACGGCCCACGTGAGTGTCAACAACGACACCGGTGGCCTGGCCAAAGGCATTTCCCAATACCACATTGGCAGTTTTGCGTCCCACGCCGGGCAACTGGACTAAATCGTCGAGCACTTGTGGAACTTCACCGCCGTGGAGATCCACCAACTTTTGTGCACAGCCAATGATATTTTTGGTTTTGGCTTTGAAAAAACCTGTCGAGCGAATCAATTTTTCAACGTCGTTGACTGAAGCCTTTGCCAAATCAAAGGCGGTGGGAAATTTAGGAAATAAATGGGCCGTCACCTGATTTACGCGTTCATCAGTGCACTGGGCAGACAAAATCGTCGCGATCAAAAGTTCAAAGGCGTTTTGATGAACGAGTGCACAATGTGCATCTGGATACTCTTTTTTGAGGCGTTTTAGAAATAGAGGTGCTGAAAGCTGGGGTTTTAGATCCTGGGCTCGAGCCCGGCCGTTGGCTTTTGGCTCTTGCGACGCGAGTGTCTTATTCGCCGTCTTCACCGATGGCTTCGACGGGACATCCGTCCATGGCTTCTTTGCAAGCGGCTTCTTCCTCGGCATTGGTGGGCTGTTTTTTAACGTAGGCATGGCCATCTTCTTCGTGCATGGTGAAATTGTTAGGGGCTGAAAGAACGCAAGCGTCGCAAGCGATACAACTTTGGTCCACAAAGACTTTGCCCGGACTGTTTTCTTTCCATTTCGTCGTGATGTCTGCCATGTCCTAGCTATAGCACGAATGGTGGGCCAGTTGCAATGATCCATCCGAGGCGATCGGACCATCCCATTGGGGCAGTTTTTTCGTTCGCCTCGGTCCTGTGGACTTGCGATAAGTCCCAATTTTAAGGAAACGCCACAAAACTGGACGAGGGCGGTGGGGGGAACAGGTTAAAATGATCTGAGGTCTTCAACGACAGTCTGG
>CALCCV010000312.1 GCA_937900305.1 uncultured Pseudobdellovibrionaceae bacterium
ACAATTCTTCTCGCCCTTGGTCTGCAGTTTATCGTAACCCCAGCATTCTCTATCAGCTATCTGGGCTTTGCCACTCCTACCACCATGACTTATCACTTCACTAGTGTAGATCTGAAGGATGCAGATGGAAACAGCTCGGCCCTCGTCACCGAACCCTTCACAGCCTCGTTCAGTCGAAGTGATGCCGATTTTGCGGGAGTGACTCTGAAGGACGTTGCGATTCCCATCGGACGATATCTTGGAATCACCATTTGCCAAACGTCTGCCGTCGACATTTTATTCGATGGAGTCAAGTTCGATGGTCCCAACGGCACAAAATTCAATTACGGAGACACGCTTTATACGGTGAAGACGGACAACTCTGCAGACACCCTTTCAACCTCTGCTGGTTCGGGCGCCGTGACGACAGCGATTGACAACTCCGCTGGATGTCCTACAAGTTACTTCCCAGTTCCACTCTGCGTGACGGACGACGCGCAAGCCACTTGTGCAGCAGGCGACGTTGTTTACACTTCCACCGGACAAGTCGACAACGCCAAGGGCGGAACGACCGCCAACACGGCTAACACGACACTGAAAATATTTTTAATGGTCGATCTCTACGATGCCGTGGCCGTCGACAGTGGAACCGGTCAAATCGCTGCGGCACCGAATGTCATGGCGACGGTTGGAAAGCCGGGAGCCGCTATCCATCTTAGCAAATCCAGCGCGGCGGGAACTGCCAATGTCAGCATGGTATTCTCCGATAAAGACAATATGCTATTTACGGGCATCACCATGTATCCGGGTGGCTCACCAAATGCGGGTCACATTCCCGAAATCTGCTCGGGCCAAAGTAACGCCTACATTACAGATGCACCCAGCGGCGCGCCGGTCACCTCAGGAATCGTTTTCTTCAACATTTACGACAGCACAGCAAACTCCGGAAAAGGCAAGAGTCAAACGCCGACGGTGAGCAGTTGCATGTCTGCAGCCGCTTGCAACTCAAACGGCGTCAATGTGCTCGAAAATTTTATTCAGTCCGTCGGGAATCAGGCGACCGGAATTTGCAAAGCCGACTCCGCAGCAACACCGCCATACCTAGGTTACACTTACACCGGAGGCGATGGTTATACTGGAGTTAATCCCGCAGCGAATCTGCCGATCGTGCGCATTATTGATCCCGGAAATCTATTCAATATTTGCACGTCCGGCTTCGTGAACGGACACACCGGCACTTGTTCGTCGGTGAATGCAGGGACCGATGGATATTACTAAATCCAGCAAAAGCTCGATTCAGAAAAGCCTGATTCAGCTCCACCCGATGGGGCAAGAGTCCGCTAGCTCCGAATCGAAGCGAGTGAAGAGTTGGCTTCTCTGCGCAATTTTGATGATCTCTTCGATCGCTATGGATCAGGCGCTAAAGCTGTTTTGCCGAGCTGAGTTCATCAACAATCAGTCTACTCAGTTGATCGAAGGCTGGGAAGGAATTCATCTCACGCGAATCATGAATCCCGGCCTGATGTTCCACGCACTTTCGGGAATTCCGAAAGGTGAGAATGAATTGTATATCCGGTATTTGCCAACCCTGGCGATGATTGCATTTGTTTCCATATTTGCATGGGCCCGAGGTCTCGGGAGAACCAGGGCCGAACGAATTGGCTTCGCTTTGCTCACGGCCGGTGGAATTTCCAATCTCTGGAATCACTGGACCTCCTATTATGTCATGGACACTCTGAAAATCCTGATCGGCAAGAACTTCCAATATCAACCTTTCAACCTGGCAGATGCCTGGATTACCCTGGGGCTGATTTTGATAGTTGCGACTCAAGGAGCCGAATTGCTGCGCTCGTTCCGATCCGCGCCAACGTCATAGCCGCCACCACTTGCTGGTGCGCGGCCCTTCGTTCATGACTCCGCCGGCGCTTTGATCGAGTTCGTAAATTCTCAGTTAAACGGACTTGGTGCACGGACGGGGTTCGCTCGCGAGATCGATCGAGTCCAAAGATTTAGGCTTGATCGAGAGTCGAGCACAAAGATAGATCGAGAACTTGAAGACACATGTCTGGACGCTGTTAGAAACTAGGGCCGAGGTGGACCAGTATAGATGTCGACAAAGCAAAACATTGTAAAAGTTTGATCTTGGACTTTCATTTCTCGAGTGAAAGCGCGAAGAATTTTTTGATTTGGCTCATTGACCCTTTCTCCAACCACCTGAAATTCACCTTCCCAGGCCGGCGCGTTTTCAAGGACTTCCTCACCATTCAAATACCAGTGTGGATCTTGCATTCCGGGGAGTGGTTGGGCTCCTCCATCGCTAGAAAATTGCGAATAGGTCCATCGCATTCCGCGCTCGTGGCAGGTGGTAGTCCCCGCACTTGCGATCGTTCCGGCAGCTAAGATTAGGAAGGACAACAGGCTCGCAGCGATTTTTGTCTTCATTGTTCTCTCCAGTACCTGGTCTTTACAGGTTTGAATTTAAGTTTTATAAAATTGGTCTTAGGCCCAATCTAACGGATTTGAAGAAATTTGTAAATTTCGCGCATTGAAGATGGCAAGACTTCTCTCCCCAGTTTTGACCAGAAGTTTCCAAAATCGGGGAAGAGAAAATTGTTGAGTTCAGGATGAGAATAAAGGAATCACGGAATAAGGCCAACAGCACGGGCAGAGAGGCTTCCTCAAGCGCAACTGAGCCCTCCGGGCTTGTCGTCGAGAACCCATGGAGTGACGTCAAAGCGAAAAGCGTCGCGCAAGACCTATTGCGCGGCTTGAGGGGCCGCCGCTCGCAACAGTTTTTGAATCGAAGATTGAATTTTCGGTCAAACCAAGTTCACAAGTGGGAGACCGGACAGAACCAAATTTCCTGGGAGATGTTTATCCACGTTTGCACTGTGCGTTCCGTAGCGATCGACCGCTTGCTTCTCAATGCCTTTCTGTTTCACTCACCTCCTGAGAGAATTGATCTTCTTTTGCAACACCTTTTGCCGAAGGCTGAATTGAAAACCCATGCGAGCTCGTTGGGCGTCAGTCCACAAACTTTACGCCGATGGTATAAGGGAGAATCTGACCTCGGACTCGCGACGATCCTCCAAATTTTTTCTCTGTTGCCGGGGCAAGCAGAGAATTTTGTTATACGTCTCTGTGAAGCCGCCACCTGTTTGCCTCCGGAACAACTTCAATCTTGGCCGGGCTCGCCACTTGAGATTCTCTTTCGGCATCCCATTGCAGGAGCCCTGACAGCTGCGCTTGAGTTAGACGAATACATATCGCAGACGTCGCATCCGACGGGATGGCTCGCTCAAAAACTGGGTTCAACAGAAGACGAGATTGAAAGTGCCCTTCACGCTTTGCAGGAGGTCGGAGCGATTCGACAAGCAGGAATCCACTACGCCAGCGAAAACCTAACGATCGACACCAGCGGGGCGAACCCTTCGTCACGATTACGACTGCGAGGCTACTGGTTTGATCGTTTCGTTCGTGCGATTGGCCTTCGCAAGTTGTCCCTCGCTGGGCGAAGCCAGCTAACCTATTTCGTTCACGCTTTGAGCGAAGACGGGCGGCATGAAATAAAAGGACTTCTTCAGGCTTTTTATCGGGACGTAGATCGCGTGATTCGAAAAGATCGTGTGAAAAAAAAGTCATCCGTTTGTTATGTCGGTATCGACCTGATTGACTTGTCAGAAACTTAGAGTCGATCCGGTTCGCCGGAGTATGGCTATTCTAGCGAATTCACGCGTTCAAGAAGAAGTCACAAAAAAACTAGGTATTCCAGCAAGCCGTGGCATTGAGGCCGTGATTAAAGCCAAACTTATTGCGGCTGTTACCAAAGAGGTTGAAGCTAAATCCATCACCCATGCGGAGTTGGCAAAACGCGCGAATCTTCCTCGTTCCGCAGTGACCGGAATTCTCTCTGGTAGTTTGCAAAAAATTACGATTGATCGTGTTTTGCGTTTAGTTGAAGCTGTCGGGTTGGTGGCAGAGATCAAGCTACATCGGCTGCATAACGGTAGTTTTCGTGAGCCCTAACATCGCCAAAAAGTTGAAAAGTGTACGTCCAAAACCACCGATTAATTCAGGCAGGCGTGAACCCACGTCTTTACGAGCAAATTAAATTTCGATTTGAATCTCTGATAAGTTCACTGCAGAACGACTTAGCTCATGCCAAGAATTGAAGTGACTTGGGGCTGCGCTATTGAAATCGTTTGAGCTCGCCCCTGGAAGAGAAGTCAGGATTTTCCGACACTATTTTGAGAATTCCGGCCCCAGTTATCTCAACCTTGAATGAGTAGTCGCGTTTCTTTTCCATTAAAAATCCATCACTGTACTTGGAAATTTGATCGTCGGATTCTTGATTTAACAACCTCAACTCTAACTTGCCTTCCGGGGTGAGAGTTTCTTTGAGGGTCCGTACCACGCCCGCAAAGTAGAAACCCAAGTTCAGTTCATTGCCATCCCGCTTTGGCTCATATTTGAAGATGTATGTTGCAGGTATGGTTGTGACTTCTCCAGTACTCCGAGTTTCTACTTGAACATCTCCCAGCCATAGGCCGTCGAATCGCGAGAGATAAGAAGATTCCGGCGGGGTAGGATAGTTAAATTTTTTAAAGGACAGTTTAGAATTCCTTAAATAATTAATCACCTCTTTCCAGTCTAAACGAGGGGAATCGGGTGGCCTGACGTAAAACAAAGGTTCACTACTTTGGTAAAAATACCAATTTCTACCTTGAGTATCATGACCCCAACACCCTTCTTCCCAATGGCACAGTAGTTGCGTGGGAATGCCCTCTTTGCCCGAGCGCACAGCATACAAAGGGAAATTGCCTTCGATTCGATAGAATTCATTTTTTCCAAAGCCATCCCAACCGGCGTAAGCCCCATCCCAGTGCGGATTTCTACCAGGATCTCCTCCAAACCTACTGAAAGGTCTGTAGTTATCGAGAGAAATGCTTACATCCTGATCGACGCAATTTCCGTAGGCTACCATGTCAACCCTCAAAAGCGCCCGGTGACCGGTGTCTCTGGGAAATGCCGGGGTGGGACCCATGTACAATGGCCACTCCACAATGGGATTTCCATCATTACCAAAGACAACCCAATAAGGTGAAAGTCCAGTTTCCCACCGGCAATTTTTTTCGCCCGGTTCGTTCAAGAAACTCGAATAAAACACCAGGGCGCTGAGTCCACTTTTACCCC
>CALCCV010000313.1 GCA_937900305.1 uncultured Pseudobdellovibrionaceae bacterium
GTTATTGGCGCGTTCGCTCTCCGTCGTTGGATAAACGACGACCGCGAGTGCTTGGCTGGAAAAATGGGCAACAAAAAAAATAGATGTGAGAATGGCCGCTACAGCAGGTTTCATCGTGACTCCTGAGATCTCATGAAATTTAGAACAAGAAGAGATCTTCTTGCCAATCGATTGTGCAAATTAAGGACCTCTCACGAAATGGGAGAAAAAGTTGCGGAGCCACGGTGGCGCTTTTGGCCTTCCAAAAATCTGTGAGGACCGCCGTGGGCGGTCCTTTCGTAGAAATCTTAGCCGCTTCGCTGTTCTGTTGGCAAATCCGGGCGTTTCTAGCAAGCGCACCCGAATGAAGTGAATTGAGGAATTGAGAAATTCAAGAACTGAGCGCGCAGCTAGTGTGCAGCCAAATGATCTTCGAGCTTGTCGAAGGAACCTGTCCAACCCATTGTCATACCGGCTTTGGCGTCAATGAAGGTTTTCAATTCTTCGGCCGTGCAATTTCCAAACGGCTCCCAAGTGATTGTCACGCGCGTTTGATCGGGCCCTTCCGCTGTGAGATTTACAGTCGTCAACATAGTTGCGGGCCAAGTTGGTGCCATTGGATGACGAGACATCTTTTCATTTTCATCGCAAAACCGCTGGGTGTAGACGATGCGATCGGGACGGTGGATTTCGAGATACTCAGCACGGCCATACATTTTTAGGCCGTCTTCGTTGGCCATCAGATAAAAAGTGCTACCGTTAGGTTTGATGTCCGCCCTGAGAAAATTCATTTTGAAGCCAGTGGGCGGAAGCCATTGTGAAAAGTGTTTAGGATCTGTCCACATTTCATACATTGTCTCAAGTGGTGTATCAAATGTGCGATTGATAACAAAATTTTCTTTGCCTGAAATTTCTTTTTCCAAATACTCAGCAAGACGATCCCAAGTTGAATTTCCACCCGCTTTCTTGATGAAGATTCGAGCTTCTTCGGCGGCTTCAACAGTTGGCAAACTCATGGTCATGTCCATTTTTGTTTTACCTTTGATCTCTGAAAAATTCACGGTGACTCGAAACAGGGGCGGGCGATCGTCATTGCCACCGTGATCATAGACAAGTCGGGAGTGTTTTTCGACTTCAAGATAGATGGTTTTATTGGTGTAATCTGTGCCATCAGGCCCATGCATAGTGTACGACCAGAATCCTCCCGCTTTCAGATCTTTGCCATGGGTTGTGATTGTAAAACCTCGTGGCCCCCACCAGACAGCCACTTTCTTGGGGTCCGTCCATGCGTCCCAAACCATTTTCACGGGCGCATCATAAATGCGAGAAATTTTGAGCTCATTGGTTTTACTTTTTTTTGCGGTCATTTTTTTTTCCTTTCGATTTTACTTTTGGCGCCATCGTTTTTAAATATTCTTCGAGCCGATCAAAACTTTCTTCCCAGAACGCTCGGTACTGCTCCATCCAATTGGCAGCATCTTTCAACGCGGCTCCATTGAGTTTGCAGGGACGCCACTGCTTTTCGCGAGTTTTTGTAATGAGGCCCGCTTTTTCCAAAACCTTCAGATGTTTAGTCAGCCCCGGAAGGCTCATGTCTTTCAAAAATGGTTTTGCAATATCTGAAACGCTGGCCTCACCCTTCGCAAGCTGCGCCAAGATCGCCCGCCTCGTTGGATCGGCGAGGGCTGAAAATGTTTGGCTCAGGTGATCTTGCACAAGGTTCTTCATATAATGCCTATCAGTTAATTAACTAATTGGTTAATTATAGACTATGGCAAAAAAAAGTCAAGAACGAACCTAACACTTTGATTTTATTCACCTGGCGAGTGGAAAGGATTTAGATGTGATTTATTTAAGAGAATATTTTGAGACTACGAACCCTGGCCAGAGTCTGCGGGTCTCGGGTCACGGACGAGCATTTCTCGGAGCGCATCGAGGCTAGCGCCTGCACCGTTCAGAATAGGATGTCCATCTTACCGCTATCGATTCATTTGACCCTTAAAAAAAATCCAAACACGCCCTAGTTTTTTTGAAACGTCTCCGTAGGTGTAGGTCCCTGTCCCAAAATCGAGTTCTTGGGCGGAGACTGTTTTCCAAAAAAGTCTGGTAAACACAAATTTTGGTAAATTGGAAAATCAGAGATTCTCCGTCTTGTGGGTCAAACTGTGAGCTGCTAGAAGATGTCATCTTTATATTTATTTTTTTGAGATAAGGATGAATCCATTTAATCGATTATAGGAGATTTTATGAAAAATGTTTTGGCATCTTTGACTTTGGGAATTTTGGCCCTGTTTGTTTCAGTCTCTGCGTTTGCTGGACATCAAGATGAATCTGGTTCTGGCCGACGTGAGTGTTGGTACACTCACTCCTCAGAGTGCACCTCTGGCAACGAAAGTGAATTTGATCCTACCTATGGTCGTCCAACTTTGGATCCAAATGTGCATTATAACAAATGTCGAAGAAGTGATTTTGATCGAGGAACACAAACTTTCATCGCCGGAAAAACCTACATCGTAGATCGGCACAATGTTCCGTTTTGTGTGGTTGTTCGATAAATCAATCTGAAATATTTGATGGAAGAGTTTCAGCGTTGAAACTCTTTTTTTCCTTCGTTCGTTGGTTCGCTGGCCTTCGCGCTACTTCAGTCCCTAGAATGCGCCGGCTGCCTTGATCATCTTCAGATCTTGAGTTCAAATCTGAGCGTGAAGTTCAATGTGGGTGTTGCTCAAACTGTGAATTCGACAGAAGTGGAAAAAAATTTCCATTCGATTCTGTTTTTTCTAAAAAAGTTTGAAAGTGCGGGCGTCAATTTGGTTTTATTTCCAGAGTGTTGTCTTTCTGGGTTTTCTTCACATATGAGCCGGTTTACAATAGAGATGGTGAAACCCTATTTAGATCAGGTGATTGCATGGTCCGAGCAAACCGGGATCAAAGTTGTTTTGCCCACGGCTTATGTCGAAAATGGCAAAGTCTTCAATTCAGGCTTTTGGATCGATGGATCTGAAATCACGTCATTCTATAAATCGAGTTTGACTGAGTCTGAAAATAAATTTTTTTCGTGTCCGCAGCCGCCACCTTCAAAAATTTTCCGTAGTGATGATTTTCGATTTGCCATATTGATTTGTTTCGAGGCGGAAGTTCCGCCGTGGACACATTTTCAAGCTGGCCAAGTGGACGCGGTTTTGTGGCCCGGGTACTGGGGATGGACACCGGAGTGCGCCTGGGCAGAAGAAAAAGAGTTTGGCGTAAAGAATCGGATTTATGAAAATGTGAAAATCTGGCGAACACCTCTTCTGCAGGCGAACTTTGTCGCAATGATTTGACTGGGCATTCAGGGCGTGGGCCAGAGGGACTCAGTGTGGCCATTGACTATGACAACTCTGTTAAGTTTCGAGGCCCGCATCTGACTCAAGATGGCTTTGTTGTCAGTTTGGAAAAAAAGATAGGCCAAACTCAAATCGTGAGCTGCCGGCCACTGGATTAAAATTTGAGTGTTGCCACGAACTCGTCTTGGCGCATTCTGTAGAGGATGTGGGGCCGAAGTGCGTAGCCATTTTTTTCAAAATGATCTTCACAGCGTGCAATCACGGCGTCGCTTTCGACCGGGGTCAGCGGTTTTACGAAGTATTGCATAACGGCGGGGTCCGCATTCAGTTTTTGAAAAGGGATGAAATCAGAGGGGCGCCACCGGCGGAGAAAGAGGCGTTCAGTCTCTATCATCTTCCACACCCTCCTTAGACTCAGGAAAACAGATTGTCACTTCGCCGCGGACGAGCAGCAGACAGTCGTGGATGACCCGCTGAAAGCGCTGCCGATGAGAAAGCCACCCATCCCAATTCCAAAAATGGCCGCAAGATTGATGGGCTTAAAGAGATCTTTCCAATCCCCGAAGATACTTCCGGCTTGAGCCTCCACTCCGAACCACAATGGCCAAAAGGGAAAGTTCCGTGAATCCAGCCGGGATGTTTTGGCCGCAGCTGCATTGAGCTCCTCGAACCATTGAGCGTGGTTTAAAAATTGGTCTTTGGAAAAAGAAAAGTCACCAGCGATGAGAAATTTTTGATCATTCTTTTGGATTTTAAAGTTGATAGATTCGCCACCCGTTGTGAGCTTGGCAACCAACCCATCGATTTCGATTTGAGGATAGGGAACCGAAATTTGGCCCGCCGAGGCCAGATTTTTTTGCACGATTTCGAGGTGGGCTGGGACCATCCGATTTTGAATTTTTCGGACATATTTGTTGAAGTTGAGCTGACCACTTCCCGTTTTGCTGGACAAAAGTGCGGCTTGTGTTTTTTCGTAGGCTGAAGCGATTTCTTTTGCGAACTCTTCGTCACTCATTATTTTTCCGTGGACGGACAGAGCAGACGTCAAAGTGAGTAGGGCAGTTAAATATGAAATGGATTTTACGATTCTCGCAGACACTAAATCCTCCTTGATGATTTATGTTCTCTGACTTCTGCTAAAATGCCAAATCATTTTGACTCGATAGCTCAATCCCTGAAGCTGGTCTCGGTGGAGCTTAGGCAAATCCCTGAGCTTGGAGGTGAAAGAGGCGGGCGTATTCGCCGTTCGCCTGAAGGAGCTGCTCGTGTTCACCGCTTTCGATAATTTCACCTTTGGCCATCATCAAAATTGAATCGGCCAGGCGGGCGGTGGAGAAGCGGTGGGTGATAATCAAGCTCGTTTTGCCGCGGGTGAGCTGACGAAAACTTTCGTACATTTCATTTTCAGCCTGTGCATCGAGGGCCGAGGTGGGTTCATCGAGAATCAAGAGATCTGCTTCTTCTCGCATAAAGGCTCGTGCAAGAGCTAATTTTTGCCACTGACCGCCTGATAGTTCTTGGCCGCCTTGAAACCATCGCCCCAATTGAGTCGAAAGGCCAGCTGGCAAATCCCGGAGAATTTCTGCAGAGCCACTTTTTAAAACCGCACGTTTGATGCGGGCCGTGTCTTCGATTTGATCCAACCAACCCAGCCCGATGTTTTCGGCTAAGGTCATTTGATATTTGACGAAATCTTGAAACACGACGCCCACACGTTTCCACAAGGCGGCTTCGTCCCAGTCGGCCAGATCTTTGCCGTCTAAAAAAATCCGGCCGGTGGTGGGCTGATAAAATCTAAGTAAAAGTTTGATGAGAGTTGTCTTCCCGGAACCGTTGAAACCCACGATGGCTACGCTCTGTCCGGAGGGAATGTGAAAGGTCAAATCCTTGACGGCCGGTGCTTCAGATTCGGGATAGATAAAGCTCACGTGATGAAAATAAATGCCGTCGGCAGGCACTGAAAACGAAACAGGGCCGCCGGGAGTCGTCGTGATTTTTTTTATTTCTAAAAAATCGAAAAAGTTTGAAATATAAAGATTGTTTTCATAGAGACTTTTAACGGACGAAAACAATGCTTCTAAGGAAGATTGACCTTGTCTAAAAGCCAAGAGGTAAAGCGTCAAGCTTCCAATCGTGATTTCTCCACGTGCGGCGGAAGCAACCAATAGCACAAAACAGGCATAGAAAACCAAATCGGAAACCACGGATAGTCCGTACGTCCAACCCAGTCGCTGTTTCATTAGTGTCAAGTCTTCGGCT
>CALCCV010000314.1 GCA_937900305.1 uncultured Pseudobdellovibrionaceae bacterium
CATGGCACTGCGATCGCGATTGAGTCCATCGTCTCAGACCACAAAGCCAATTTCAATTTTCCGTTATGGGTGTCTAGCCAAAGATTTCTTGGAACACTTTAAGAACACCGGCAATTATCGGCTCCGTCGCTAGCCGACAAAGAACGTTGAGGTTCTTTTGACGGAAAGAAGGCCCGCGAGGAGGAGCTTTGCAAAAATATCAAGGCTGATTCGACTTATGTCGAGTCGTCAGGGCTCATCATCGTCGCAGAAATGGAGAAACCCACACAATCTCATGGTAAATCGAGCGAAGAACCCATAAGCGGACTGATCAGCCGCGTCCCAGCCCGGCCCATTATGTTGATTGTTGAGAAACTCGAGCGAACCGGAGCCCTGCTGGGCATAGACACGCGTTTCATAGCCTGACGTTTCAGTTCCAGCTATGGCAGCGACAGCGGCCCCAACGACGACGGGCCTCTCCCATCGGCCATCGGGTCCCCGAATTTTTTGACTGCCACCGAATTCCACACGGGCCTGCCTCTCACCACCATCAGAGTTCTCTTCCCCTTTCCCGGTGATATAGAACCGATTGTCATCCGTTTCCACCGCAACTTCTCCACTGGCATATTGGGTCTGCTTGCCTGTGTCTTCAATGGCCTGGGCGACGCTCGCTTTTCCTGAGTATTTAACGTCACTGGGTTTATAGGAAGCCTCGATGCCGCCTTCGCCCAGATCTTTTTTTACGCGGGTTGAGGTGTTCTCTTCTTCGCCAGAAAACAGCCAACCAAAAAATCTCATAAATGGATTTTTTTGCTCCCCTTCCAAACGAATGTCGTTTCGCTGATTGATTTGAGAAGGCCCTTCGTACTCCGTCGTCTGCCCCACACGCACGGCCAGTCGTCTCTGAGTTTCGTCCACAGTGTGACCGAGGGCGCCTTGCACTTCATTTCGAACTCGATCGGCGGCGGCACCAGTGGCCGACGCGGGCGGTTTCGTGGCAGAGTCGCGAGCGACTCCCACGGTAACGGACGTGCCCGGAAACAGAGAGGGTGTTTGTGCAGTCCCTGTCGCTGAAACGCCAGTTCTCTTCCCGGGTTGGAGAAAATCACTCGAAGAGGTTTCTTGGCCGGTGGTGCTCCCGATTTGAATCTCGTACAGACCTGGTTTTCCATCGATGGTGGTGGGCCCCACCGCCAATGAAATTCCGACCTCTTCAATTCGTTTAGCGTTTTCTTTGCCACCCACTATGTTACTGGTCCCGACCGGAGTTGTGCCGCTCATCTCTTCGGACCTAGCTATTGTGGTGGTTCTCACAGGAGCTTGCGACGAAGTTTTACTGCCTGCGACCTGAACACTGGTTCCAGCAAGAACCGATGAGGCCGGTCGCGAACCCCGACCCATCACGGCCGAATTGCCCGAGCCATAAGGCCCTCCATCGGTCAGTGGATTGGCATTGGCGACCAATCCAACAACTTGATGGGGGCCTCCGCCCACAAAATATCGTGAGTCGGGACTCGGTCCAAAGCTGCCGATATTTAAACGGCGGCCTTTGGTTTTGCTGGCCTTTTTTTGACTCTTGTCTTCAACTTCGCATCCCGGAAGGGGTGCTGCTGCATCCACCGACCCCGCCTCAATTCGCAGGATCTTTCGCGCTTTGCGGATCACCTCGTTGAAACTCGAATTCTCAACGGGCCACGTCTTTGTCAAATGATTCAACAAGTCCTTGCGGCCGGCGGCATCCAGCGCTGGCACTCCATTGATGCTCACCTGCCCTGCGGCGCTGTACGCCTCTTTCAAAATGTCGTCGGGATTTAAATGTTCGTTCGTCGCAACCAAGGATGTAAGTCTTAACTTACTTATCTCCAGCAACAGGAGCGGTTGGGGCACTCTCACACCGCGACCACTGACGTTCAACTTTCTCTCTAGAAAAGTTCCTAGCTTACGGGCAACAGTGTGAAGATTGGACCAATCGATATTGGGATAATGATTCCCGCCGACGATCACATTCGATTTTGCCCAAGTTGCTCGACGTTCCCCTTCAGGATCAGAAGAAATCGCGGCATTGTAGGAACGAAGAAGTGCTGGAAATGTGCTGACACTCTTCGCTTCCTTCGCCACCCGATTCTGCGCAGGTCGACCTACCAATCCCACAGCGGCCCGCAGGTTGGTGGCGTAATCCATAGATCCCAACGTCACACAGGCCATAGCCAAGTCAGCTTCTGTGAGGTGAGTGTCGAGCAAATGAATTCGTGGTTCCACGTCGTCATCTTCCGAATCGGGACAGTCACCTAAAGCGCCATTTTGGCTAGCTTGCATCTGACCAACGGCCACCAACGCCGCCGTTGTTTTTGGCTCGGTGAGAACGGCCCCGTTAAAACCCGTTGCTGCCGGCAATGTGCGGGTGATGTCGCGGAGATTCCGAGTTTGGCCTGGTGCCAGCACAGCTGTTGGATTGGCCCCCGCGTGGGACGAAGCCATGAACCACCAAACGAAAAGCGCGATTGAAAAACTGAAATCGCGGCGCCCACTCAAATTCTGCATCAGCCTTCAAGCATAACCGATGAACTCACCAATCCAGCAGCTCTTTTTGTTTAAAATCCAGCCCTAGATTTTCGTCGCAAGAGTGATCATTTCAGCCTCGGGCTCTGAATCTCTGAACCGGTCGTTCGCAACAAGGAATCTGGGGAAATCTTTTGAAGCTCGCAAACTTTGGCCACTAAACTTTTGGCGGCGGCGTTCACTTCGTCAAAAACTTCAGGAGCCTGATCGAGGTCGAGGTGATTTTTAGCGTAAGCTTCCCAATAGCCGATGTAGCGATCCAGCTCGCCGCGCGGCCCAGCCGAAATCAACCCCAGGTCGTTCAGCCAATCCACCAATTGGCGCCGGAGTGTCTCGGCACCAATCGTATCTCCGTGGGCGACCACCGAAAACGCCCGGCCCGCCAAATGTTTAGGATAGTCCCAACCTCGCAATTCCATTTCCTTCGCGAGCTTCGCCGTTTTCCCCAATGTAGAGGTGGGATCAGGATTTCCACCGTCAGCGCAAACCAGTCGATCCATCATAACCTTCAACACCCCCGGTGCTTGATACCAGTGAACAGGCGAAATCAACATCACTCCGTGCGCACTCACCCACCTCGCATAGATTTCTTCCATCCAATCATTCACTTGCCCGAGAGAGTGGTGCGGAAAACAGGAACAGGGCCAATGACAGAGCGGCATGGCCGTTGAGACACAAGCTTTACAAGGATAAATAACCTTACCGAACTCTGCCGTTTGAAGACTGAGATCCAAAAAGTCAGTCTCGAAGCCGGCCGATTTAAAAACGTCCTCGGCACTTCGGATCAATCGCAATGATTTCGGCATTTCGCCCGGACAAGTGTGTTCGTTGCGGGGAGATCCACTGATCAACAAAATCTTTCGAGGGCTTGAATTGTCACGCCATTCTGCCTGCAAACTTTTCAACCGCAGGTGCTGGCGATGCCAGTCTTCAGAGAGCTCATAACTTGGATTGACGAAACCTGCGCCCGCTGCCGCCGTGCGCGGGGCCTTGCGGTGATTCGAATAATTCTCCCAAGCCACGTTCTCTACTGCCGCGAGACTCTCTTTAACCGAATCGAAATTTGGATCCTGAAATCGTTCGTAAAATCTCCGCCGAAACTGATCGCGACTGATCGCAGTTTCGGATTGCCCCTTGCGAGGCTCACTTGGCCCAGAAAGTTCGTTTTGGTCTGCCGTGGAATTTGATTTCGAGTCCTTAGTTTTTTCCATGGGGCCAGCTTAGCTTGAGCACACGCGCACCGCAATGACTGACAAGATGTAACCGGATCTGCCTTTTAAAAGGGTGCAAAATCTCTCAGATCAATTTAGCTCCAGAACAGATTTCTCGCCGAGCTCCGCTGTGGCTCAAAATCTGCTCGTTGGATTGGTCAATCCTACAAAAAAGCACCTCATTTGAATTCCATTGTCCTCTAGGGGGTTGATGGAGAGGAAAAATGCTTCGCTAAATCTTGAATCAACTCAAAAAAGCTCACGGACTGATGATCTGCACTTAGAAAATCAGGTCGTTCCGCATCGAAATCCTCAAGCTCAATGTACCCTTTTCGTTTCATGAGATGACGGAGCTCAACCCAATCTAGCGCACGACTATAGTTAAAACCCTGGTCAAAAAGTGAAAAGAAATTTGTTTTGCCCGCCAAAACATCACTGGATTTCAGGTCGCCACGGCGACTGAGCACCGGGACCATCTGTCGACAAACCTCAAGGTAACTATCACTAATATAAGCACCGTTTTCGCACAAAATGGCGCCCACACGTTCGTCAATAGCCGGGCTCCAATCCGCATAAGTTGGAGGCAAGATGCAAAATCCAAATATGCAAAAACTAGACGCAGATTTCTTCTCGAAATTGACCACTAATGCCTTAAAGATATCGCTCCATGCGAACCGACTTACGTGAGCTCGGACTTCTGATGAATTAGATCCATAAATACTGACGTAGGCTTCATGAATCCGAAAAAGCGCTTTTTCGAGAGAAGAGAGCTTCCAGTATTTTTTAAGGTCGTAGTCGACTCGACCACTCGCCAAATCTTGAATTGCCAGTTGAATTTTTATGCAACCCGCTGGCAACTCGCCGATGTCATCGTCACCGAGAAGGTTGAGTGATCCTACGGGATTGAAATGAAGTCGCTCCAACGATTTGGTAATATTGGTCGCCAGTGTCGCATCAAATTCCGCAATGCCTTTCGTAAGCGAGTCGATTGCGCGAGCGATGGGAATTTGTTGAATACCTAAGAAGTAGTCTTCGCTCTGTTTGCTAAAAAAAGAGTATGAATCGGCTAGAAAATAGCGAGGCCTACCGCTGAACCCGAGATTAGAATTTCGATCGCAAGAAAAAACAACGCCACCGCCGCTTCCATCGCCGCCCTTCCGCTTACTAATGGAAGGGCGGGCCCAAGGGACCTCAGCCGCAAAGGCTCCAATCAGGAGAATCGCTGTCAAAAACTTATACATACTTGCACACCTATGGAGCTGGTGAAGCGATGAGATTTGCCTCACGAAAACTGGTTCGGCACTCCCCTACTTAGCAAGTACGAGGCCAACTAATGACACTCCTTAAAAATGTTCTCTGGCACTAGCCCCCTCTGATCATCAACGATGACGCTCACCTGACCTTGAGCGCGATATAAAAATATGTTCTTAAGATTTTTATACGGGGCCACGGGTTCGTACGTTTCCATTCTCCAACCAGTCACATTGTCTTTGGTCGAGCCAACAATTTGAATCTCAAGTCGATCGAATTCTTGAGTGGTTATGGTGACCGTTCCTCCGAACATCTGAGGAAGCGTATTGATCACCAACCTCCCATCTGCTTCGGAGCGGCACTCCAGGTGATTCTCAAAAATAATAGATTCTGCTAGAGCAAAATTCTTTCCCAAAACCAAATAAGCACAGGCAACAACTGCTGAGACGAATATTTTCTTCCGCTTCAAGTTCATAAAAATTGCAGGAAACACAATGACCTCCGTTAAAAACAATGAATCTCTTTATAAACGATCACCAAAGGTCTCTCTAGATAAATTTAATTAAA
>CALCCV010000315.1 GCA_937900305.1 uncultured Pseudobdellovibrionaceae bacterium
AAACTTTATGCATTTCCAATTTCGACCGATAAGGCTGTATGGAAAAGCAAAGTATCAGGCCTAAATTTTGGGCTTTTTCAATTCTCTGGATTTTGACTCTCACCTCGAACAGATCGGTCGCTAATGTGGTAGCGACGCAAGGTGTGAAGGTGGTGGCACAAGAAATTCAGGCCTTCAATGCCAGGTTGGCGAATCTCAATGAAACTTTAGGAAATGGCGGAGTGTTTCCCGCACAAGTGGCCGCGGAGCTCGATGCCGTAAACCTGGCTGCCAAAAAAGCCGTTGTGGAAATTGAAAAGGCCGGTGTGACAGATCCAGAGGCGACGGCCTTTGTTTCAACTGCCAAAAAACTTCGGTCTGTCCAAGCGATTTGGCTTTCGCTCTATAACGGGGGTTGCCTGCAATCGAACGATCCAGATTTATTGGATATCAGTCGGGGTGTTTTGTTAGGTGCCGCCGGAAGCCAACCTTGTAAGCTAGCCACTCATTCGCTCACCAAGGTCTATGACAAGATCGAGGATTTTCAAGAAGAAGGGCTGGGCGCACAGAAAGTGATGGGAGCGAAAGACTCGGGCCACCGAGAAATTCAAAACCTCCTTGAATTTTATAAGTCCAGTTTGCGAAGTGCGATGAAGCGGATTATCGCAACTGAACGTGTTCTTCGCTACACGCTGACGGGTGAGTTGCCGAATTGCAAAACACTTCCTTCAAAAGAAGAACTAGTCGATTGCACAAATTTTGTAGCACAAACGAAAGTCACAGAAGCCGAAGTGGAAAATGGAACTGTGCTTTTAAAACCCACGACGCCAAAAATTTTGGCTGTGGAAGCCAACGCCGCCATTCAGAAAGCGGTGAGTACGTACAATGAATCAATGGCTGCCATCATTAAGAATCGCGGGGAAACCAAAGACATGGTGCCCACGGATCAAGTGGAGAGTGCGGTCGTGGTGGATGGCAGTGACGTCGATGTGCATAAGTCGATTCCTGAATTTGGATCTCTGCGGAGGGCGGTTTTTTCGGTCCAGGGCTTCGGGTATCTCAAGGCCACTCCGGCCATTAATGCGAAGGTCGGTGATTTTCTGACTGCGGATATTTCGGTGGCCCCGAGAAGTGTAAAGGCGGGTGTGATCACTCCCGAAGATGTTGAGTTAGGAATGAGTCAAGCCCTAAAAGCCTTAAAGACAGCAAAAAAACAAATCGTCGAACGCGGCAAGGAACTGAATAAATTCAGTAAGAGAGTCGATGAAGATGCCATCCCCGAAGATTCAACCTGGCTCTCTGATAAAATTTCGCAAGCGATGGTAGCCGTAGGAATGGATGGCGATTCCACGAAAATCAAAGGAGTCTTAAATCGTTCCAAGGCCGACGATTTGATCGGCTCGTGGTTGGTCGAGCGTCCGATGGATTTTGGTGCGGCGCTGGTGGAAAATCCAGAGTTCATTTTGGATGCTTGCGAATCCATAAAGCGCTTGATGGCCTCTAACGACTACAACGAAATTGGTAAAGAAGCCGCAAACTCCCTCGGAATTGTCAGCGCTCTTCAGGCCACAGCTTCGGTTGATGTTGGGGCTAGACTCAAAGATGCTTCGGGCATAGGCCTAATGAATGCCTATTCAACAATCCAGAGCGCGTTAGGGACGATAAGGGATAAAAATGCGGATCTGGCGATGGCTCAAGCGGCTATGGATTACAATTTGGCAAATTCTGTTGAGCGCGTAGCCACCTCCGCAGACGTCAGTTTGAATGATTTTCGAAAACGGGAAGAGGCGCTGGCACAGGAGCTGGCCGCCACAACCGCCAACGCCGTATTTACCGAGACGAGTTCTTACGTCATGGCCTTGGGGGGCGCAGTTGGGTCCGTTCGGTCAGTCAGGGCCATCACGAAGAGCCGCTTGGCCCGAAGAGTTGGAGCCAAAGGAATGGAAATGGTCGCGACGTTGAAGGTTGAAGCCGTTTGGGAGAAAATTAAAGCGGCCTTTGCGGCGAGTGATTCTTTCAAGCAAAAGTTCATGGGACTATTTAAAGGCCTGTCTCCCGAAAAATCTCGTGAGGTCATGACTAAAATCGTTCAGGGAATTGATTCAGCCTCTGCGAAGGTCAACGATGCCAACGACAAGGTTGGGAAAGTTACGGTCGGTGTCGGCATCATCGAAGCGATTTTACCAGTGGTGCAAGGTCTGTTTGCCAGCGAAAAAGAAGCCATTCGCTATTTTAATCCCAATCAATTTACTCAATAGAATTTACTCAATAGAAGCAACCAGTCCATCAGGGTTGATTTACTTTTAGATCGGAAGAGCGTCGTGTAGGGAAAGAGTGTCTTCGCCTGTGT